>DATMBT010000339.1:0-6882 GCA_035559475.1 Gemmatimonadaceae bacterium | reverse complement strand
TCGCGTTCGGCTCACGAAGCGACGCCTGCTGCGCTTCCTGGAACCACTGCCGGAACTGCTGCAGCGGATCCTTGTGTACGTCCGCGACGTCCAGCGCAGCCATGGCGTACTCCCGACGAAGTTCAGAAGGGTTCATTGGGGCGTGGGGCGTGGGCGTTGCCTCTGGCTTCGCGCTTCCCGCTAGTACTTCTCTGAAAGTAACGCTTCCTCGAGCAACTTCTGGTAGGACGCATAACGAGTCGCGTCGGCGTCACCACACGCCAGCGCATCGCGGATCGCACATTCCGGCTCGGCCAGGTGGCTGCAGTCGGCGAATCGACACTGGTCGCGGAGCGCCCTGAACTCCGGGAAACACGAGTCGAGCCCGCGGGACGGCACGCCCCAGAGGCCGATCTCGCGCAGGCCCGGCGTGTCCACCACGAACCCGCCGCCAGGCAGCGGATGCAGGTAAGCGCCGACGGTCGTGTGCCGGCCCTTGTTCACCGAGGCGCTGATCTCGCCGACGCGCAGCCCGAGACCGGGGTACAGCGCGTTCAGCAGGGACGACTTGCCTACACCTGACGGACCGGTCATCACCGACGTGCGGCCCTGCAGCTCCGCGCGGAGGTGATCGAGCCCATGCCCTGTCCGGGCACTCGTTATGTGCAGCGGGTACTTGATCCGTTCGTACACGCCGAACACACGCCTCGCCTCCTCGTCGCCGGCCAGGTCCACCTTGTTGACCACCACGCGGGCCGACAGCGAGTTCGCCTCGGCGATCACGAGGAACCGGTCCAGCATCGCGACGTGCGGCTCGGGCTGGCGGAGCGCGAAGACGACCACCACCTGGTCCACGTTCGCGGCGATGGTCCGCTCCCCGTGTTGGCGGCCGGGGCTCTTGCGGGCAAGCTGCGATCGGCGAGGAAGGACTTCGACGATCCGCCATCCGGCGCCGCTGGCGTCGTGTTCCACCATCACGTCGTCGCCCACGGCCAGCTTCTGTACGCTGCCGTGCTTGACCTTCCCGCGCAGCGCGGCCACGACCACCTCGCCGTCGTCGCGGTGCACGTGCCACGCCCCACCGGTTCCGTGGAGCACAACGCCGCGCTTCACTCGTCCTCGTCCCGCATGACGTCCCACCACTTCCGTGACGGTTCCGGTGCGCGCGCGCGGATCAGGTCATCGAGGATGGCCTGCACCTCGCCAAGGGGCATCGCGCCTAACGTTGACTTCGCAGCCGCGGCCGTCGGGCCCCAGGCGAGAAACGGCGTTTCGAGATGCCCTTCGATTCCCTGCGGCCCGAGGCGTCGCCAGCGCACGAACAGGAGGTAGGCGCCGAAGGCCCCTGCCGGGTCGTCGGACCGGTCCGCCTCGATGGCCACGCTGTACGAGACGCCGTCGCTGCCCTGGAACGCCGCCGGCCGCGCGTGGACCGCCATGTACCCGCCGATGGTACGCTCGTCGCCCTGAGAGGGATCGGGAGGAAGGAAGCGGGCCATCAACAACGAGGAGGCAGGAGACAGGAGGCAGGAGGCAGATGCAGGGGTCAGGGAACAGGAGTCATGGCAACGGATGGCGCGGTCGCGAGGCGGATCACGGGCGCGGTGCCGGCCGCGCCTGACGAGCGGCCTGCCACATCCCACGCCACGAGCCCGTCGTCGCTTTCAGGTTCGAGCAGGTACATGGCCAGGACGCCTGACGGCTGCGCGACGCGGACGACATAGCTGCCCGCGGCGAGCGTCACCGGTGTCCCCGACTCCCAGCGCCCGACAAGACGCACCAGGCGGTGACCTTCGAACTCATTCGGCGCGATGACCGTGGAATCGACCACGAACTGCGGACCGGCGTCGCCGCGCCATTCCGCGGACAGGCGCAAGACTGCCAGCCCGTGCAGCCTCGCGAGGTTGAGGGCCGCCGTGTCAGTCGCCGCAATGGCGTAGCCCCATGGCGCGGGGCGCGTCAGCGTTGGCGTGAACCGGGTAATCAATTGCATGGGCGCGGTCTTGAATCGACCGGTCCGCCGCGCACCGAGCGGCATGCCGGCCTCGTAGCGCGTGGTGTCACCCATGCGCTCGACTTCCTCATACGAGACGTCGGCACTGCCCGGCGTCTGCGTGAACTCGGCGCGCACCGGCACCTCGGGCAACGACTGCGGCGCGCGGCGCAGTGCGTCATCCGACCTTCGCGCGAGCGCGAGGATCGCCTGGCGACGCTCAGCGACCAGCGACAACAGCTCCTTCGTAAACGCGTAGGTCGACTTCACGCGTTTCTCAAACGGATCGTGTGAATACGCCTCGCTGAGGACGGAGACTCGTCCGCGCAACGCGTAGTAGTTGGTCCCGAACCGCGGCGTGTGTTCGTAGGTGCGCCACGCGGTCGGGGGCGTCGCGGGCGTGATGCCCGTGGGCGGCGGGCCGCCACCCGCGCCGCGACCGCCTCGACCTCCGCCGGCGCCAACGAAGTCACCGTAGTCGAAGATCTCCACCGAGTGACGTGAGCGCACGCGCTGCCTGAGCTCGGGGAGGAACGAGTCGCGAGCCCACGCGCCGCCGAATGTCGCCTCGCGCAACTCCGCGGCCGGATTCAGCGACGGCGCGTACGTCAGGGCATACCCGTGATAACTGCCATCGGTGGTGTGCAGGTCCACGAAGACGTGCGGGTCCCAGGCGTTGAACATCGCCAGCGACGCGCGCGTCTCCGGCGCGTCAGCCTTCATGTAATCCCGGTTCAGGTTGAGGCCCGTCGCGTTAGGCCTCGTGCCGACCATCTCGGGGCCGTTCTGCGCGCCGCGGCTCCGCGCCTGCGGCGCGAGGCGCTCATTGCCGTCGGCGTTGTAGTTCGGCAGCGCGATCAGGACGATCGAGTCGAGCACGTTGGGGCGCGCGTCGAGCAGGAGGTCCCGGACGAGCGCCTGCAGCGCCTCCTTTCCCTCGACCTCGCCCGAATGGATGTTGCCCTGCACGAACACGATGGGCCGCCCTGAGCGACGCGCCGCATCCGGGGTCGCGAAGAGCGGGCGGGACACGATCACGTACTTCAGGTCACGCCCCTCGGTCGTTTTCCCCATCACGCCGGCGGCAATCGGCCGGCCCGGTCGCACCAGGCTGTCGAGGAACGCCATCACGCTCTCATGTGACGACGTCTCCAGATAGCCCGTGCGCTCGGCCTGCGTGCGCGGGCCCGCCTGGGCCCCGGCCACACTGCCGGCCAGGCACGTCACGACCACGCCTAACGACGCGACGATCCTGGTGCCCCGGTTCGACCGACGTGTCCTCACGGACCCTGCCTGCATGACGTGACCTCCAGCGGGCACGGATGGCCCGTGATTCGGAATTGGCATGCTGCTGGTCGCCAGCCAGCACGCAGAGGGAAGATACCCTGCCGCGCAGCCTTCATTCATCGAACGAGCACCAGCGCCACGTTCCCCAGGAATTCATCTCGCTCAACGCGCCAGTTGAGCGGTGCATCGAGTTCACCATCGAGTCGCAGGTTCACCCGATGCAACCCGGGAGCGATCCGGTAGTAGCCCCGCCATTCACCATTCGGCTGCTTGATGAGGGGGACCGGAATCCAATCGACAAAGTCCGCCATCAGCTCCACGACCTGCGCACCAGGCGCCCACACCTTCACTTCGCGAATATAGGTGGAGTCAAGCGCTGGTCCCGTCACGAGGGCCAGTCGCAGGGTAACGGGAAGGTCTGGCGTTCGCGGTGGAGGCGGCGGCGGCGGAAGTGGCGGCGGTCGGAACGATGGCAGGCGGCCATTCGGAAGCCGCAACGCGAAGGCGAGATAACGGCCGGCCGGGAGGTTCTGCACCAGGTCTGCGGGATAGCTGCCGAGGCTGGCGGTCAGCCAGGAATCCCAGAGCAGCGGATACATCACGCTGATGCCGCCCCATGCCGTCGTGCCCCGCAATGCTTCCCCGAGCCGGACGCCTAACGAAGTCGTGACGATGCCTCGACCCGTGAGCCATTCCACCTGGCCCTCGGTGTCATTGAGCAGGTCACCGACGCCGAGCTGCATGGTCGTGGACCTCACGGCGGTGAACGCGCTGCCGCTGCGCCACCACACGCGGCCTTCGCCCAGAACGACGGTTTGCCATAACCGTCCGTCGAACGCCCGTGCGATGGCTGCTTCAGCGTGCGCGCCGTTGAGGTCTTTCTCGAACCGGATGCGCGCGCGACCCGTCAGTGCGGCCGTGGGCATGAAGCCGCTCTGGATCGTTGTGGTGGCACCGATCAGCATCTCGCCGCGAATCGCCGTGAGCAAGCCACTGAGCTGCGGGACCACGGGTATCGCCGCTGACCGACGGGCCGCGTCGAGGCCGCCCTGCATGCTCACGCGGCCGTCGCTGAACATTGAGAAGAGGGTGTAGCCCGACCGTGACGAGCGCTCGTTCGCAACGAGGACGGCATCGTAGAGCGTCAACGCGCCTGCCGTCAGTCCGCCATCGTAGCGAACGACGGCGAAGCTGGCATCGCGCGTCCGCAGCGGAGCCTGCGCGCTGCCGCCGGCCGGACAGAGCAGGCCAAGAAATATTTGCGCGGCGAGGTGAACTACCCCGCCGCGCGGCATGAACTGTCTGATACCGTCAGTGGGTTACGGTCGCTTGATGTCCTTGCCCCGGGGTGCGGGCGGGCGAGCTGCATCACCCTGGTTGCCAACTGCGGAGCCCCTGAGGGTCCCATTGGCCATCGGGTCAGCGGGGCGCGCCGTGCCGCGCGTCGAAGGTAACGCGGTGCCTGGGACCACGCCATCGCGCGAGGTTCCAGTATCGATTTCCTTCAGGACACCAAGGGCGCGCGCGATCACGGACAGTCCGGCCGGGTTTCCGGCGTTAATGTCGCGCTCAACGTCATCCTGCAGCTTTCGAAGCTGCGACTCGCTGGCACCAGCCAACGCGAGGTTCACCAGGACGGTCGCTGCGGTATCGGCCGGGACGCCAATGGTCACGACGTACGCCATGGTGTTCAGCGCCGAGGCGTACCGCCGGTCGCTCCTGGCGTCACGAAGCCGCTCGAGCTTCGCTTCGTCAATTCCGGCGCGCAGTGCCTTGGCACCCGCGCTGATTTCACTCTGGGTCGCGTTAGGCCCGAGCACCTGGCGCGCGCGACGCAGTTCCGTCGCCCACCGGCGAACGCCGGACAGGATCACGTCGGGGCTACCACGCTTTTCGGTGCCTTCCAGCGCGTACTGGACCAGGGGCTCGGCCTTGATGCCTTCACGGTCCAACGAGTCGTAGATCGCCGCGACCGCTGTGCGAATCCGCGGGTCCACGCGCGTGTCGATACGAACGTCCGAGGCGAGCAACCCGAAGCCCGCGACCGCGAAGGCCGCAACGGACATGGATGTCGCCGAACGCCGCGTCATTGTGGCGCCTTATGACTGACGGTGACCACCGAGTTTGGCGACCCGAAGTCGCTCTCGACCTTCGGCATGCTCGGGTCAGTCTCGCGCTTTGTGCCGTCCACGATGAACTGATACTCGTAGACGCCCGGACGGAGCGCGACGGAGACGGTCCATACGCCCTGGGAAACTTCGGTCATGGGCGTGGAATGCTCGTCCCAGCTGTTGAACTCACCCACGAGCGCGAGCGACTTCACGCCAGTGCGATAGAACGTGAACTGCTGAACGACGAGCGGCTCCTCGCCGCTATTCGAGACCGGGACCAGGTTCCCCCCTTCTATCGGCTGCACTGCAACCTGAACCTGGTCCACCGGTCGAACCTGCCACACACCAATCGCCACCACACCAACCAGGGCCGCCGCTGCCGCGAAGGCGCCGATCGGAGAAACGCGCAGAGTCCACGGACGAACAATCCACGGGCGACGCGTTGAGTAGCGGCGATCCGGATGCAGCGGGATCACCTCGGGCGCATTCAGCGCCTCCATCACGCGCTCGTCAAAACGCGGGTCGAAACGCACAGGGCGTTTCAGCTCCGCCGCGATCTGATCGATGAATTGGTCCCGTGATTGGTCAGGCACCTTGCACCTCATGGAGCAGCACTCGCAGCCGCTCACACGCTCGTTTGACCCGCATTTTCAGGGCGGACACACCGACACCGGTGATGACCGCCATGTCTTCGTAGCCCAGATCCTCCACATGCTTCAGCAGGAAAGCTTCCCGCTGGTCTTCATCGAGTCGTTGCAGGGCGCGGTCCAGTTCTTCCCGCCATGCCTCGCGCTCGGCCGGATGATCCTCAGCGGCACCCATGAGTGCGATGTCGTCGTTGACGAACGTTCGCTCCCGTCGGCCCCGCCGCGTTCCGGCAGTCCGACAGCGATTAGCCAGGATGCGAAAGAACCATGGAGCGAACCGCTCCGGATCATCGCATTTGGCCAGCGATCGATAGGCTCGGACGAAGGCATCCTGCAGCGCTTCTTCCGCGTCTTCCCGACTCCCGAGCATTCGGACGGCATAACGGCCGTAGTGGGCCCGGTATCGCGCCACAATCACGGCGTAGGCCCCGGTGTCACCAGCCAGGACGCGAGCCACGACTGCGGCATCACTGTCGTTCTGGATAGGTAGACCCCGTGTTTGCGTCATTCGTCAACGTGATTTAGCGGTCCTGATCCCATGCACCACCCTGTTATTTCAGGCAAGTGCTTATAGCAAAACGAGTTACGGCAGAAAAAACAGCTCCGTCTGGTAGAGACACCTACCTCAGGTCAGCACCCTCCATGGAGTCTGTTTCGCGGCCGGAAGCATGGTCAAGAAGCGGACATCGGCGCCACCCTGTGCGTCACATTGTGGACGCCCTTGGCATCATCCCACAGGCTTGCCCTCGACCGGATAAAACCGCTCCTGGCGCCTTGCCATAGATACAAGGAGGTCACAGGGCGTAAACCGCGGCGCGAATCGAGCGCTGAGATCTTCGAGTGCTGAAACAATCCTCCCCGCTCC
>DATMBT010000338.1:0-4938 GCA_035559475.1 Gemmatimonadaceae bacterium | reverse complement strand
TCGCGTTCGGCTCACGAAGCGACGCCTGCTGCGCTTCCTGGAACCACTGCCGGAACTGCTGCAGCGGATCCTTGTGTACGTCCGCGACGTCCAGCGCAGCCATGGCGTACTCCCGACGAAGTTCAGAAGGGTTCATTGGGGGCGTGGGACCTGGGCGTGACCTCTGCCTTCTGACTTCTGGAATCTGGAATCTGGAATCTGGAATCTGGAATCTGGAATCTGGAATCTGGAATCTGGAATCGTGACGTTTTCGTCGCCCGGCTGATTCGCGCCGCCAAGGACGAGACCGTAGGTTAGATTCTCGCTCCCACGATTCACGCTTCACGATTCACGATTCACGATTCACCGTGTCCAGTTCCCGACGCGACTTCCTTGCCCATCTCTCCGCGTTCGGACTCGCGCTGGCGGGCTTTCCGCGGTTGCCCGTCCTCGTACGGCCGCGGTTCGCCGCCAACCCGTTCGCGCTTGGCGTCGGGTCAGGTGATCCGGCGCCGGACGGCGTGGTACTCTGGTCGCGGTTGGCTCCGGATCCACTGAACGGCGGCGGAATGACGCCGGAAGCGGTCTCGGTGCGATGGGAAGTGGCCAGCGACGAGGGCATGCGCAACATCGTGAAGCGCGGCACCACCATGGCGCGGCCAGACCTTGGACACTCGATCCACGTGGAAATCGACGGACTCAGGCCCGCCACGTGGTACTGGTACCGGTTCGACGTTGGTGGCGAGGGGAGTCCGGTGGGTCGCACCCGAACAGCGCCGGCCGCGAACGTGCTGCCTGAGCGATATCGCTTTGCGTTCACATCCTGCCAGCATTACGAGGCCGGGCTGTACACCGCGTACGAGCACCTGGCGCGAGAGGACATCGAGCTGGTCGCACACCTCGGCGATTACATCTACGAAGGCGCGTTCAACCCATCGGCGCCACCCGGTTCGAGAAGCCGGCCACACCAGGCCTGGGAACCGAGGACCCTCGAGCAGTACCGTAATCGTTATGCGTTGTACAAGTCCGATCCCGCGTTGCAGTCGGCGCACGCCGCGTTCCCGTGGGTGGTGACGTGGGACGACCACGAAGTGGCAAACAACTACGTCGGTGCGGTATCGGCGGCCAACGATCCGCGCGACCGATTCCTCCTCCGACGTGCGGCCGCGTACCAGGCGTATTACGAGCACCAGCCGCTGCGCAAAGCCTCGATTCCCAAAGGACCCGACATGCTGTTGTATCGCACTGTGGGTGCCGGGCGCCTGGCGAAGTTTCACGTGCTCGATACGCGCCAATACCGGAGCGACCAGTCCTGCGATGATGGGATCAAGCCTGTCTGCCCCGCATGGAGCGACCCGGCGCGCGTGGTCCTGGGCGACACACAAGAGCGCTGGCTCACGCGTGGTGTCGAGCAGTCGCAGGCGCGGTGGACCGTCCTGGCCCAGCAGATCTCATTCAGCCTGATTCCCGATCCGGGTCGACCAGGCTTCTACGCGATGGATCCGTGGAGCGGGTATCCGGCGGCGCGAGATCGGCTGCTGGCGTGGATGGCCGGACGACAGGGCAAAAACCTGGTCGTGCTCACGGGCGACATCCATGCCTCCTTCGTCATGGATGTCGTTCGCGACGCCTTGAAGCCGGAATCGCCGACGATCGCGACGGAGTTCATCGGCACCTCGATCTCTTCCGGGCGCGACGGCTCGGACCGGTGGGGGTCGCTGCGGAACTACGAGACCACGGTCCCGAACATGAAGTACCACAGCGCTCGTCGCGGGTATGTGCGTTGCGAGCTGACGCCGGATCGCTGGACCAGCGACTACCGAATGGTGCCGTACGTGTCGCGCCCCGGCGCACCGGTGGAGACGGCGGCGACGTACGTGGTGGAGAACGGGAAGCCGGGAGCGATCCGCGGGTAGGGGGTTCGGGGCACCGGGTTGTGGGTTCCCTATACCCACGGCCCCGGTGCGGACCTCAAATTGGGGTCAGACCCTTTTCCCCGCGTTCCTCATGCGCACACGAGTCGTCGCTCTCGCTGCAGTCTCCTTCGCACTTCTGGCTTCCCAGTCTGACCTGCTCGCTCAGGGGCGGGGTGGTGGACGAGGTGGTGGACGCGGGGGCGCGGCGCCGGCGGAAGCTGCCCCGGCATTGCCGGGTGGCAAGCGCGTTCTGGCGCTCGCGGACCTGTACCGCGTCCGTACGGTCGGCAACCTGCAGATTGCGCCCGATGGTGAATGGGTGCTTTACACCGTTTCGCAGCTCGACTCTACGCGCGACCGGAGCGAATCTGACCTGTACCTGGCGCGTTGGGACGGCAGTCGCACCATGCGGCTCACCTATTCGCCGGAGGGAGAGGGCAATCCCAGGTTCAGCCCCGACGGGAAGTACATCTCGTTTACGTCGTCGCGTGGTGCTCCCACAACGGGGCCTAACGCGGGCGCGCAGGTGTGGCTTCTCGATCGTTCCGGCGGCGAGGCACAGAAGCTGACCGAAGTGCGGGGCGGCGTGAGTGGCTATGAGTGGTCGCCCGACAGCAGGCGGCTCGTGCTTTCGGTCAAGGACATCGATCCGGACGTCACCCGCCCGCCGATGGCCGACACGACCCGCCAGCGCGCGCCAAGCCCGATCGTCGTGGACCGGTACCACTTCAAGGAGGACGGCGAGGGGTATCTCGCCGCCCGTCGCACGCACCTGTTCCTTTTTGACGTCGAGTCGAAGAAGACCGACCAACTCACGACTGGCCGCTACGACGAAACCGCTCCGGCCTGGTCGCCCGATGGGCAGTCGATTGCGTTTGTCTCGGCACGAGGCACGGATCCGGACAAGGCGAATGACACGAACATCTACGTCGTCGAGGCGCGCGTCTCGGCGCAGGCGCGCCAATTGACGAAGTTCGACGGTCCGGATGATGGCCGGCTGGCGTGGAGCCCGGACGGGAAGCAGATCGCGTACCTGCAGGGCAGTGAGCCAAAGCTGTACGCGTATTCGCTCAACAAGCTCGCGATTGTTCCGGTCGAAGGTGGTGAGCCGCGTGTCGTGACCGCGGCGCTCGACCGGGACGTGGGCAGCCTCACCTGGTCACGCGATGGCGCGACGATCGTGGCGTTGCTGGTGGACGACCGCGCGGTTCATCTCGCCCGCATCCGCGTGGCCGATGGCACGGTGACGCGCGTGGTCGAAGGACGGCGCGCGATCTCGGCCTACGCCACGACCGCCGACGGCCGGGTGGCGGTCCTGGCCGGCACCGCCAGCCAGCCTAACGAAGTCTTTGCGCTGGAGAACAACAACACGCTTCGGGCGCTTACAAAAGAAAATGCCTCCTGGCTCGAGGGCGTGGCGCTCGGCACCACGGAGGACTTCTCGGCGCGCGGGAAGGACGGGACCACGGTGAACGGGTTGATGGTGAAGCCGGCGGTGTACCAGGCCGGCACCAGGTATCCCACGCTGCTGCGCATCCACGGCGGGCCTAACGGGCAGGACCAGCACTCGTTCAGCTTCGAGCGTGAGCTCTTCGCCGCCAACGGCTACGTCGTCCTCGCGGTGAACTACCGTGGAAGCTCGGGACGCGGGCAGGACTACCAGAAGGCGATATATGCCGACTGGGGGAACAAGGAGGTGCAGGACCTGCTGGCCGCGGTCGATCACGCCGTGGCCACGGGTGTCGCCGACTCGACGAGGCTGGGCCTCGGCGGGTGGAGTTACGGCGGCATATTGACGAACTACACCATCGCGACCACGACGCGGTTCAAGGCCGCAACCAGCGGTGCCGGCAGCTCGCTGCAGTCCACGATGTACGGCACCGACCAGTACATCTATCAGTACGACACGGAAGTCGGACAGCCGTGGGCGAACAAGGAGCTGTGGGACAAGCTCTCATATCCCTTCTGGCAGGCGAACAAGATCAAGACGCCGACATTGTTCCTGGGTGGGGAAAACGACATGAACGTGCCGGTTTCCGGGAGCGAGCAGATGTACATGGCGCTCAAGAGCCAGGGGATCGACACGCAGCTCATCGTTTATCCCAACCAGAACCACGGCATCTCGCTTCCGTCGTACCAGAAGGACCGGTTACAGCGCTATCTCGATTGGTATGGGAAATACCTCAAGCCTGCACCGAAGGCTGCGACGAACTGACGCTGAGTGCTGAGTGCTGGGTGCTAGGGCATGTTGCTGCCAGCGTGCAAGAAGCAAGCAGCCCTGGCACCCAGCACTCAGCACTCAGCGTATTCTGGCTGGTACAGAGACGAGGACAGGTCGCCGAAGCACGGTTCGCGGAATGCGAACGCCACGCTCGTCATACTTTTCCCACTGGCTGTTCGCGACGTAGATGAATTCATCGCCCACGATCGTCCCGATCGTGGGTTCGTCGGCGACGGCCGGGTTGCGGTCGAGCACGTCCGCGCGAACGATCTTCGTCCAGGTGCTGTCCAGCTCGAACCGCATCACCCGCGCAGGCGTGACGCCATTCTGCACGGCAATGATCGCGCCGTCGTGCCATGCGATCCCGTCGCAGCCTAACGAAGTCGATCCCGGGGCGTCCGCCAGCCGGATTACCTCGCCCGAGAACACATCCACCTTCAGCAGCCCGTGGGAATAGTCGGCCACGAACGCGACACGCGCGCCGGGCGCGGGAGCCACGCCCTGCAGCGACCGGAAGAGCGGATGACGGATCGGCTGGAGCTGCTCGAGGCTGTCGGCCGGCAACCGGTACAGCACCGGGTCGCGCGAGTCCGTCATGAACACGTCCCCCAGCGGGCCGATCGCGACATCGCCTAACGTATGTCCGTTGGGCGATGGCGGCAGGTCCCACCGGCCGTCGATCTCGGCCTCCGGGAGGCGGAGCCGGAGCAGCGTGTGTCGCGAGGAGTCCGCGGGGATGTAGTTCGCGGCCTGGGGGACGGCCGACATCGTCGCCCACAACACGCCGCGCTGGGCATCGACGCGCACGGCGAGGATGGCGCT
>DATMBT010000337.1:0-2259 GCA_035559475.1 Gemmatimonadaceae bacterium | reverse complement strand
CAGCACAAGTCCGGTGACCGCGCCCCTGCCATCCGTGGTGAACGTGATCTGGGCGTCCGCCGCCTTCAGGAAGAACTGCGAGTCGGACTCGGCGAAGATCGGAAACTTCGGTTGACCGGTGGCCTGGGCGAAGATGTTATTCCCCTCGACCGTAACCACGATTCTGAAGGCAGGGGTGACTTCGTATTCGCCGACGTAGCGCTGCAGCACTTCGGGCGCGACGGCGATTGCCACGCGTCGTTTGGGTATCGGCGCGAGCGGAACCGATGCGTCGAGCAGGTGCATGCCGATGTCATCGACGCTCACGGCGGAATTGGCGAGTACGACCACCCCAAGCCCGGACCGTTCGTCGTAGCCCGCGAAGGTGCGGTAGCCGCCCGTGCCGCCGTTGTGCCACACGAGCGTGTTGCCGGCCGGTGTCGTGAGCCGATGCCAGGCAAGGCCCATCGTGACGGTGGGCCCGGGACCGGGACGACGACTGGCGTGAGTCATCGCCATGGTCCTGCCTAACGGTTTACTGGTCGAGTCGGCATTCGCCCGCACGTACGTGAGCATGTCGTTCACGGTGGAGCGCAGCGCGCCCGCCCCGGCCAGCGCGGGCAGGTCCCACAGCCCGGCAGCGTTCCCACCTTCGTCGTGCCCCGGGGCGAGTCGCATCCGCAACGCCGGCGACAGCGCGATACGCGTTTCGTTCATGCCTAACGGCGTGAGCACGCGCTCGCGGACCAGCGTTTCGTAGTCCTTCCCGGCGCGATGTGACAGTGCCTGGCCCAGCAGCCCGACGCCAAGGTTCGAGTATTCGTACTGGGCGCCGATCGCGCGAGGCAACCGGTAGCCGGCGAGGAAGGCGTACAACTGGCTGGTGGTATAGCTCGCGTATGGATTCCCCGGATTCGTGATCACCATGTTGCCCGGCAGTCGCGGGAGTCCTGACGTCTGCGTGGCGAGGTCCAGGAGGGTGATCTGCTTGTTGTCGTACGTGGGGACTCTTGTCCCGGTCGGCAGGTGCTTTACCACGGGGTCGTCGAGCGCGACCTCACGCTTTGCGACCATGTCGGCCAGGATCGCCGCCGTGAAGGTCTTGGTGATCGACCCGATCTCGAAGACCGTGTTGCCGTCGAATGGAGTGACACCGGCGCGCGGGCCGTACGCCGTCACCTGCTGCTTGCCGTCCCGGCTCACGAGCCCGACCGCAATGCCTGCATAACGACCCGTGTCCACCCTGGGCTTGATGATCGCCCTGACGTCGCTGTCCGACGGCATGGACTGCGCAGGCAGCCAGGCCGGAGCCGCAATGAACAGGGCGACGCAGGTGTCGATCTTCACCCTTGGCAGAAATGCCAGACGCATCATTCGTCACCTGTGGTTGCGGGCCACGCCTCGCGGGCCGCCGTCGGTCACACGGTGAAGCTGGGTGGTGAGCAAATCAGCGTCCAGTGCGTAGACATATGGTGACACTGTCTCGCGTCCCCTGGTGTACGTTGGCCACGGTCACGCATGCGAATTGAACAGGGTGTTCGGAGGAACGATGATCAGGTCCGTAAGGGGAGTGTCCTTCATTCTGCTGCTTGCCACCGCTGTCGCGTGTGAGCGCAGCTCGGCTCAGGCCGGTCCAGCGCAGGGCGTCGACAAGCGACCACCAAATGGCACCGGCCAGGTTCCGGCGTTCCCCGGGCAAACTGACGCGCCCGAGCAGAAGCTTGGCGTTCGTTTCGAGGTGGTCACCGTGGCCGAAGGGCTCGAGACGCCATGGTCAGTCGCCTTCCTGCCTAACGGGAAGATGCTCGTGACGGAGCGCCCCGGCCGGCTCCGTGTCGTCAGCCCGGATGGCAGCAAGTCGGAGCCAGTCGCGGGACTTCCCCCGGTGGATGCGCGCGGACAGGGCGGGCTCCTCGACGTGGCCCTCGACCCGGACTTCGCGACCAACAGCGTGATCTACTGGAGTTTTGCCGAGCCGAAGGAAGAAGGAGCGAACAACACGGCGGTCGGACGCGGTCGGTTCGTGGACGGTCCCGCACCTCGCGTGGAAGAAGTCCGTCTGATCTACAGCCAGGCGCCTGCGATGGCGTCCCGCTCGCACTTTGGGAGCCGACTCGTGTTTGCGCGCGACAAGACGCTCCTGGTGACGCAGGGCGATCGGTCAATCACACCAGGCCGGATGCAGGCGCAGAACATGGATGTTCTGATCGGCAAGTTTGTCCGCATCAATCGTGACGGTTCGATCCCTGCCGACAATCCGTTCGTCGCGCGCGACGGCAC
>DATMBT010000336.1:0-4782 GCA_035559475.1 Gemmatimonadaceae bacterium | reverse complement strand
GCGGTGCTGAGCCACGCGAACCGCACGTTGGCGTTCCACACGCTCGCCTGGTTGTTGTACTGGACCAGTGACTGCAGGAAGATCTTCGGCGTGAAGAAGTAGCCGACCTTCACGCCAATCAGCCGGCGAATGAAGTCACCCTGGTCCAGGTTCACGTCCTGGTAGTCGAGTTGCAGGGACGTCGTGAGCGATGCGCCACGACGATAGACCAACGTCACCACCTGGCCGAACCGGTTGCCGTTGTAAAACGGTCCGTAGTCGCCGCGCGACACGAACGAGAGCGGCGCGCTGGGATCCGAGTCCCAATCGAGCCCGATCGCCGTCCAGTTGTAATCACCAGCCGGAAGGACTACGCCCGGGGAAATCGTGAAAGGCTGCCGGAGCCCCTCGTGATAGAAGTTGGCCTCGGGACCGAATCGCCCGCCGCGGGCGAATTCCACTTCGGTCATGTCGAAGTGGACCTGCCCGCTCTGCCAGTAGCCATCAAGGCCGTAGTAGCCACGATAGTTCGTGTGCGGGTTCCATTGCTTCAACCACGCCCACTCGCGCTTGCGCACAAAGCGCATGAACGAGACGTCGTAGAACCGATACCCGCCCGCGCGGTTGAGGAAACCCACCTCGGGGTTGAAGTCCTCACCAACCTGCACGTACCGGAATCCGTTGTTCCATTCCGACGTCTGGTAACCCGCGCGCGCGCTGTACGCCAACTCGTCGCCGGTGCGTCCCGGCGTTTCACTCGCGGCGCCCCACCAGTCCACCGTCCAGGCTTCGCTCAGGCCGATCCGTCCGTCCACGCCATAGGTGCGATTCCAGTTGTCGCCATCATCGAGCGACTGCCGCTGCACGGCGATCGCCCCGACGCGTGAGCGCCCGAATTCCCTGTTGATCCGCCCGACGCTGAACGACTGCGCCTGGGCAAACGGCGAGTCGTCGGTGAAGATCTGCAGCAGCCCCACGGTCGCCGCGCCGGCGCGTCCGCTGAGCCGACCGCCGCCGATGATCGGCACGGGATTGCCTAACGTGTCAATGCCGATGCGGCGGGTGAAGAACAGGTCCACCGCCTGCGGCGTGCCCGCCGAGAAGACGCCCGCGTTCTCGAGGAAAAACGGCCGCTTCTCGGGGAAGAAGAGCGGGAAGCGCGTCAGGTTGGTCCGCTGCTCGTCCACCTCCACCTGCGCGAAGTCCGTGTTGTACGTCAGGTCCAGCGTCAGGCTCGGTGTCACACCGTATTTCAGGTCGGCGCCGAACTCGCCGGTGCTCTTCACGTCGGAATCAACGATGAAGTTCCGCGCCGAGGAGCTGAGGACGTAGGGCGTGAGCGTCGCGATCCGCCGCGACGGCACGGTGATGCCCTGGAGCGTGCCGGCGCGTGAGAGGCGGTACAGGTTGAACTGGCGCGGCACGAACGACCAGAACGCCTCCTCGTTATGCCGCCTGATGCTGCGCGCGAAGTTGAGCCCCCAATCCTGCGTCGCGCCGGAGCCATAGCGAAGCGTCGAGAACGGGATCCGGAACTCGGCGTACCACCCGTTGCCGTCGATGGACGTCGCCACCTGCCAGGTCGCATCCCAGTTGAGGTTGAAGCCGCCCATGGAACCGGCCTGCGCACGCGTCTGCCCCTGCTGGAACACGCCGCCACCTTCGCCTTCCTTGACTACCTGGGCATCGTATTCGACGCCGGCCGGCGTGGTCGCGAACACGAACCCGTTCTGCCGGTCGAGATACGTGTCGAGGATGAGCGCGAAATAGTCGCTGTTGGTCAGCGTGACGTCCCGGATCTTTTCACCCGGTACAATGCCCGACGCGTCGCGATCGAACATCCACGCCCCCACGTACAGCGCCTCGCCATCGGTCAGCAGACGGACCTCGGTGCGCTCCGTGACCGGCTCGCCCTCACGCAACTCACGCTGGACGAACTCGTTGTAGACCTTCCCGGAATTCCACACGTCGTCATCGAGCTTTCCGTCGATGACGGGCGCTTTCGTGACCACTGTGGCAGTCCCGGTGCGCGGACCAGACGCGCCAGTGGTCGTGACCACCTGCGCCTGGGCAGGATCGGCGGCACTGAGAGCGAGAAACAGCGAAAGCGAAAAGCAGCAGGATTTCCGCACGAAAGTCGTGTCTACGGGGGGAATTTCAGCGACGGTCAAGTTATCGCGCGGGCAAAGAACGCTCTACGCCGCGCAATCGTTGTGGCAGTTACAAAAAGTTGTTCTGCTGTATCCGCGGTGATTCGCCCAATTCGCGTGATCCGCGGCCCTTCTGGTTTTGCAGTACCCGCGTTATCCGTGGCCCTTAATGGTTTTGCAGTATCCGCGTTATCCGCCCCGTTTCCGGAAGTACCGCGTCTATCGGTAGTTATCCACCTGAAGTAGCAAGAGCCGCGATCAGCCGAACCAATGCATCGACGTCGCGAAGATCGAGCACCTCGGCTGGCCCATGCGAATACCGTCCGGGCCACGACAGCCCGATGTTCACCGGCCCCCAGGGCTGGATTGCCGACCCGTCGGTACTGCCAAAGGTCGTCCCCACCTGCAACGGGATCCCCTTCGCCCGAGCGATCCGTATGATCCGCTCCCGCTCGGCCCTCGGCACGAGGCTTCCGTTGTCGAGCGCACGCAGGATCGCACCGTTGCCTAACGGCACAAACGCAAAGTGCGGCGTCTCCTTCGGTGTGTCGCTCGACACAAAGGTGTCGATGCTGTACACGCGCCGCAGGTTGCGGCCGTGCAGGTCGCCGAAGAAACGCGCGCCATTCAGCCCGCCTTCCTCCTGGACCGACCAGACGAAAATGACCTTCTGCGTGAGAGAATCCGGATTGATTCGGCGGATCGCGAACAGCAACGCCGTCGTGCCCGTGCGATCGTCGCTCGCGCGCCCCGTGATGCGCGAACCCAGCAGCCGGTCCGCCCTCTTATAGGATGTGAGGCTCTGTCCAACACGCGCCCCCCGCGCCACGAGCTGCGCCGAGTCAACGCCGAACCAGGCGGTCAGTGCTCCCGGAGATCTCGTGCGCCCTGAGTCCCGAGGCACAAAAACCCCGCGGAGCGGGGCATTCCCGCCCTCGAGGTGCAGGTACGCCGGCGTTCCTTCCCACGATGGGATGACCGCACCCCCGCGGGTGCGCAGCGTGACGCGACCGTCACCCATGATCGACGCGACCTCGAAGCCCACTTCGTCCGTGTGGGCGATGAACGCAACCGAATCGCGCTCCGGTCCCATGGCGACGACCACGTTACCCATCGAGTCCACGACGGCGCGTGAACGTGCCCACGCCGGTAATGCGGCAAGCACCGCCTCGCGTACGGGCCCTTCATGACCTGCCACGCCGGGCAAGTCGGCGATGGACATCCACTGGCGCTCTATTTCACCCACGACACCCGCGCGCCGACTGAGCGCGCGCGCAGTGTCGATGCCTGGCGTGATCCAGGGCGTGCCACTCGGCAGCGTAACGCCAGCCGCCTCCGTCACCTGGGTGAGGAGATCGCGTGCATCCGCGGAGTGGATCGACTCGACCATGCTGCGCGCATAACGAACGCGTGGCGTGATGCTGCGAAAACTGTCCACCTGCGCCGTGCTGGGAGCCCCGCCGGCGCGCCCGCCGCGTCCCCCGCCCCGACCGCCGCGACCCAGTGCGGCCTCCGGGTCCACGCCGTCACCGACCATGGCCAGCACCTGCACGCGGCCTAACGAGGCCAGGAGCTGCGAGAGCCCGAGCCAGGAATAGCTGCGCTGGGCGCTGATGACGAAGATCGTTTCGCCGCCGGCAACGCGTCCCGTGGCGGCAGTCGCGAGTGCCGCGCATCCGGCGCGCGCGCCGACCGCTGGTCCGGTCGCAAACCCCTCGAACGACCAGGCCGGACGATCGATGGTGAGCGGATCGAGCAGGGAGATGCCGGCGGTTGCGACTTCGGCCGCTGACGAGGCGCCGACATCGATCCACAGGTCGTCCATCGTTGCCGCGAGCGTGTCCGCCCGATGCTGCGCCGCGAAGTGCCCGTTCGCCACCGCTACGACGCCCGGAACGCGTCCGCGCGCCGTGACGACGGTGATGCGCTGCGCTTCGTGGAACTGATGCCAGAGCGGATGTGCTGCCGTGCCGGTTGGGCGCACACGCAGGTACCCCTCGTTGGTGACCTGGCTGACTACATAAGAAGGGAAGTCGAGGCCACACGCGACCACGCGCCGCGGCGTCCCGCTGCCAATTCGTCTGACGAGATTACCGAAACGGTCAACTGACCACGACGCGCCAAGTCCGCGAAGGAGGCTCGCGGCTGCCTGATCCTCCGCGCCGGGTGCAGAGAGCACCGGGACCCAGGCCGCCACGGCGTCAGCGATTGGGTCGCGCGCCGGCTGCTGGGCGAGGAGCGGCGCGGAAACGAGCAAAGCGGCAAGGATGCGGACACGCAACGGGACCGGACCGGAGTTTGAGAGGCGTCGAGGATGTCGCTCGGCCCCCGGTCCCACAAGCTGCTTGGGAAAACTGGAATCCCTTGCCCGACCGCGATGTACGGCATATAATACAGCCATGAATCAATCTGATGGCGCTGGCACCACGGTGGACCTGACTTTCAGCCTGCTGGGAGCGGCACAAGCAGTGGAAGCTCGCATAGAGTCTTCACTTAGCCCACTTGGACTCTCTCTGGCCAAGCTGAACGTGCTCGGCATCCTGGTTGGCTCCGGAAAGCCTTTGACCCTTGGTGAACTCGCCCAGAAGCTCGCCTGCGTGAGGTCGAACATCACTCAGCTTGTTGACAGGCTCGAAACGGACGGGCTGGTGCG
>DATMBT010000335.1:0-5247 GCA_035559475.1 Gemmatimonadaceae bacterium | reverse complement strand
GGACAGTGAAGTGAAGCGCGTGATCGACTCGGCCTATGGGCTGGCGACGCGGGTGCTCAGCGAGAATATCGAACTGCTGCACACGGTTGCCGCCGCCCTGCTCGAGCGCGAAACGCTGACGCGCGAGGACATCGGGGTATTGCAACGTGGGGACCGGTTGCCACCGCGTCCTCCCGCGCCGCCGCTAACCACCACGCCGCCGACGGTGCCGCTGCCGCACCAACCGAAGCCGAGTGCTCCGCCGCTGATTGGGGGGCCGGAGCCGTCGCCGGCGTAACGTGACTCGTGACTCGGTAACGGTGAATCGTGAATCGTGAATCGTGAAGGGTGAATCGTGGGTGTGAACGAAGCGTCCCGGCGTGCAATCGCCGGGACGCTTTTGCTTAGTCACCCTTTCTTCGAAGTGACTGAATGCTCTTGGTAAGCATTCTCGAGATGTGGTCGATCAAGTCGTCGATAACCATCAGCTGCTCTGGCTTGATCAAATTGACGCGACCGAGGATTACCCGCTGCGCGTGGACTTCCGCAAGCGAGCCTCTCGCGATCGAAAGGAACTGGATCAACTCCCCGCGATGTTGTCGTGCAGCGCCTTCCGAGATGTTCGACGCGACCGAGACGGCGGCGCGTCGCAACTGGGCGCCGTACGCTATGCTGTGCGCCAGCGTAAACTCCTCCACAACCTCGTGAATCAAAACTCCAAGGTCGATTGCTCGCTGCCAGACGACCAGGTTGCGATGGTCTTTCGGTTGCATTGTGGTTGAGGGCGTTGGACGTATGATGCAAGGCCCCTCGTTGCGACTCGCATCATGGCAACGCACCCGGTAGCATTTCGGCTCACACTGACTTTCCACTCCATCGAGGCGCGGCGGTGAATCCACGATTCACGATTCACGATTCACGCTTCACCTGGTTGATAGTCGCGGCGGCGCTATTCACCATCTACGCCGCCACCCTCGCCCCGACCGTCACCCTCTGGGATTCTGGTGAGTTCAACGCCGCCATCGCGTCGTTAGGTATTCCGCACCCGCCGGGGACGCCGCTCTACGTCCTGATCGCGAACCTGTGGTCCCGCGTGCTGCCGCTCCCGCAGGCGCTTGCCGTCAACCTGCTTTCCGCCGTGGCGACGGCGATCGCGTGCGGGCTCCTGGGTGGCCTCCTGGCCCGCTGGACGCACAACCGACCCGCCGGCGTCGCGGCCGGGCTCACCGCGGGAACGATGCTCGCCGTCTGGCAGAACGCGACCGAGACCGAGGTCTACGCGGTCTCCATGCTGCTCGCCGTCCTGATGGTGGTCGTTGGCGACCGCGCCGGTGAAAAGGACAGCGCCCGCCTGCGGCTGCTGCTCGCCTACCTGATGGCTCTCGCGGTGCCGATCCAGGTCAGCGCCCTGGTCGCCGCGCCGGCCGCCATCCTGCTGGCGGCGTCAACGCCGGGCCGGACACGACCGGACCCGCGCACGCTGCTGGCGTTAGGCGGCGTGCTGGCCATCGTGGCCGGGGTGAGCCAGGGTTCGCCGCTGGTGGAAGGGGCAGGGGCGGTCGCCATCCTGGGTTCGTTCGTGGGTGCGCGTGACGGGCCAAGGCTGCGAATCGAGGCGCTGGGCATGATTGCCATCGCACTCGCCGGCATGAGCGCCACGTTCTTCATGCTCGTGCGTGCCGGTCACGATCCCCTCGTGAACCAGGGGAACCCGGCAACGATCGACGCCATGATGAACGTGGTCTGGCGACGGCAATATCCGCTCGCGGGGATCTGGCCGCGGCAGGCGCCGGTGTGGATCCAGCTCATGACGCTCTTCCAGTATGCGGACTGGCAGGTGGCCTCCGGCATCGACAACGTGGTCTCGGCGTCCTGGTGGCGGACCCCGTGGAGCGTCGTCGCGGCATTCCTGGCGGTGGCTGGCGCGCGCTGGCACTGGCGGCAGGATATCCGCAGTGCGCGAGGCTTCGGCCTGCTCCTGCTGATGTCGTCGTTAGGTGTGGTGGCGGTGCTGAACCTGCGCGCCGGCCCCAGCATCCTCGACCAGATCCTCCCGCCGGGTGCCACCCACGAGCCACGGGAACGCGACTACTTCTTCGCCCTTGCCTTCGCCACGGCTGGCGCCTGGACGGGAGCTGGCGTGGTCGTCGCCTTCCGCCGGTGGCTGTCGGTCTCGTCGACGCGCCTGGTGACGGGCATGGTGATCGCCCTCGCGGGCCTGCCCGCGTTGCTCAACTGGCGCGCCGCCAACCGGCGCCCGGAAGGAATGATCGCACCCACGCTTGGTGAGGCCCTGCTGGCCTCCGCGCCGCCTAACGCTGTCCTGCTGCTGTCGGGAGACAACGACTCGTACACCACCTGGTATCGTCAATCGGTGCTCGGTGAACGACGGGACGTCGTGCCCGTGACGCTCTCGCTGCTGCCGGCCGACTGGTACCGCGCGGAGCTGGCCCGTCGATATCGGTTGCTTGATCAGGCGACGGTGGAGACCTGGCGGGGCGAACCGGCGACGATCCAGGCGCTCGTCTCAGCGGCCATCGACGAACGGAGACCGGTCGCCGCAGCCGTCACGGTGCCGGTGACCGTCCGGGAGGCGATTGGCCCGGCGTGGACGATGGCCGGGATGGCCTACGTGGTGGATTGGGGTTCAGCACGACGGCCGGACGCGGTGGATTCGTTGACGACGCGTCGCGTTGCAGACCTGATCTCAGCGCGCATTCCGAACCCGCCGAGGGAGCACGATCCCGCGACCACGTACGTGTCGAGGGTGCTGCGCTGCCCGTCGCAGGCACTCCGGTTAGGCACACCGAGCGGCGAACCGTCGCCTGACGCGTTACTTGATTCGCGCTGTAACTTCAAATAAGATGCGGCGTTATGCCATTCCCGGGGATTGGCGAACGCGTCACTGAAATACGCGAACGCATCAGCGAGGCCGTTCGTCGGGGTGGTCACGGCCAGTCGGTCCAGATCGTCGCAGTGACAAAGACGCATGGCCCGGAGGCCGCATCGGCGGCGTGGTCTGCCGGCGTGCGACAGGTCGGGGAAAACCGGATTCAGGAAGCGCTCGACAAGATGGATCACGTGGTGGAACCGGTGGAGTGGCACCTCATTGGCCACCTGCAGCGGAACAAGGTGAAGCACCTCGACCGGTTTGTGATGTTTCACGCACTGGACAGTGAGCGTCTAGCAAACGCGATCCATGAACGCGGGCGGGCCGCAGAACGAAGGATGCCGGTGCTGGTGCAGCTGAATACGTCGGGCGAGGAAACGAAGGGCGGGTTCGACCTGGACGAGCTTCAGCAGGTGGCCCCGCGGTTGGCCGGAATGGGGGGGCTCGACATCAGGGGAACGATGACCATGGCGCCTTACGAGGCGCCGGAGCGGGTGTTACGCGAAGTCTTCGGGCGCTGTCGTGAGGCGGCAGGGGTGCTGCGGGACGCAGGACTGGATGCCCGTGAGCTGTCGATGGGAATGTCGGGAGATTACGAAGTGGCGGTTGAAGAAGGCGCCACCCTGGTCAGGCTGGGCACGATACTGTTTGGAGAGAGGACGCCATGAAGGACGAAGCCTTTCATCTGAGTCCGCTGGACATCCGGCGGTTCGACTTCGGCACCGCGCTGCGTGGCTATGACAAGGCGCGCGTGGATGAATTCCGCGACCAGGTCGCGGCCGAGGTGGAGTACCTGCTCAAGCAGTGCCAGGAACTAGAGAACAAGGCCAAGGGCTTTCACGAACAGCTCCGCGCTTTTCGCGAACGGGACAAGGCCCTCAATGAAGCGTTGATTTCGGCGCAGCAACTTCGCGGGGAAATCCGCGAGCAGGCCGATCGCGAAGGTCAGTTGATCATTCGTGAAGCGAAGGCCGAGGGCGAGAAAATCATCGAACAGGCGCGCGGCCAGCTTCGCACCGTGCAGGCTGAAATCGATTCGCTGGTGAGGACACGACGCGCGTTCCTCACCCAGTTACGCGCGATCGCGCAGCGACAGTTGTCCGAGATCGATGCCGCGGAAGGTGCCCTTCCGGGGTCGCACATGAACAGCCCCTCGTCCGTTGAAACGGCCGATCCAGCGCCGTGGATCAATGACCTGGTGAAGAAGGACTGATCATCTCGAACCCGTCGTCGTGAGCGCGCGGTGATGCCGGTTTCAGCGTCACGTGACCTGCGCACGAGCGAACACGTGCTGGAACGCATCGAGGAAGCCGCGGCGGTTGTGCGTCGCCAGGTCAGTGCCCCACCAGACATCGCGATCATCCTGGGCACCGGCCTTGGCGGATTGGCGAAGCTGATCGAATCGCCCATCACGATCGACTATGGCGACATCCCGGGTTTCCCGCTGTCGACGGTGGAATCCCATGCGGGTCGGTTGTTGTCCGGAAAAGTTGGTGGCCGCGCGGTGATGGCGATGCAGGGGCGTTTCCACCGGTACGAGGGTTATTCGCTCCAGCAGGCCACGTTCCCGGTTCGTGTGCTCCGGCACCTTGGGGCGCGGACACTCATCGTCTCCAACGCCTGCGGCGGAATGCACCCGGACTGGAAGGCGGGCGACCTGATGCTGATCGCCGACCACATCAACCTGCTCGGCGACAATCCGCTCCTCGGACCTAACGACGACCGGCTTGGTCCCCGGTTCCCCGATTGCTCCGCGTTGTACGACGCCGACCTGCGAGCGCGGGCGCGCCAGGTGGCAACGGAGCAGGGCATCGTCCTGCGTGAAGGGGTCTACGTCGCGGTGACGGGACCGAACCTGGAAACGCGCGCGGAGTATCGGATGCTGCGCGCGCTGGGCGCGGACGTGGTGGGCATGTCAACGGTGCCCGAGGTCCTCGTCGCCAGCCATGGCGGCATGCGCGTGCTCGGCATCTCCATCATCACCGACATGTGCCTGCCTGACGAGTTGGAGCCGGCGAGTCTCGAGAAGATTCTCGCGGTTGCGGGCGAAGCCGAGCCGAAGCTGACGGCGCTTGTGAGTGGAGTGGTTGCGAAACTTTCCTAGCGCAGCTTCGCTAGTCCCATTTCTCCACCTTCACCACGACTTCGGCTCCATCACCCACCTTGCACGCGGTTCCCCCGTTGTTGCCGTAGCTCACCGAGAGCGCCAGCGTTTCCGATGCAAGCAACGCCTCGTGCGTCTACACGGCCCTCACGACGTCATCCTTCCCGTCGATACCAAGTTTGATCCTGTCCGAGACGGAGAGTCCCGCGTCGCGGCGCGCCTGCTGAACCGCGCGTATTACGTCGCGCGCCAGTCCCTCCGCGGCAAGCTCCGG
>DATMBT010000334.1:0-12573 GCA_035559475.1 Gemmatimonadaceae bacterium | reverse complement strand
TCGTCTTCGGCCCGGTGCAGCTGCAATTCATAACGATGCCTGACGAGTTCCGCGGTCTCGGCACCGGGGCATTTCACCGCGGCGGCCAGCGCTGACCGCAACGTCTCGATCCGGGCCAGGCGCACCTCGCGCTCGACCGTGTCATCATCGTCGAGCTTCAGGCGGAGGATCAACGGCCGCAGGGTAAGTCCCTGGAGCACGAGCGTTCCGAGCACCACACCGAAAGCGGTCACGAGAATCAGGTCCCGGTACGGGAAGGGAGCGCCACCGTCGATGCCCGTGGGGAGCGCCAGTGCGGCGGCAAGGGTCACCGTGCCACGCATGCCGCACCACGCCATGACCGCGGCACCCTTCGCTGAAAGCGCGATGGGATCCCTGCGGGCAGGCCTTCCGTCGGCTCCCGGCCGGCACCGCCACCGGTTCCACGCGGTCGCACACGTCACCCACACAATGCGCGCGACGATAATCGTCAGGCACACCGCCGCGGCGACTCCAGCGTATTCCGCACCCGTCGCACCGGTGGCGCGGGCCACTATCGACTTGAGCTGGAACCCGACCAGGATGAACGCCAGCACGTTGAGCACGAACACCGCCACTTCCCACACGGCCCACGACGGAATGCGGATGCGCGCCGGGATCACTTCCGAGGCGCGACGTGCCGCCGTCATCGCGAAGACCACCATCGTGATAATGCCGGAGAGGTGCAGCCGCTCCGCCAGGACCCACACACCAAAGGTCCACCCGAACTGGAAGACCACCGCGGTCGCCACATCGCTGATGCGCCCACTCACCCACAACGTGACGCGGGCAAGCGCCAGCCCGAGCACGACGCTGCCCACGGTTACGAAGAGCAGTGTCGGCACCACGCTCCAACCCGACAGGAAGCCCGTGGCCATCGCGGCCACCGCGAGACGATACACGAGCAGCGCGCTGGCATCATTGAAGAGACTTTCGCCCTCCAGGATCACGAGCAGCTGGTGCGGAGGACGGAGTTGCTTGAGGACCGTGGTCGCGGCAGCCGCGTCTGGTGGTGCGACAATGGCGCCGAGGGCAATGGCCGCGGCCCATGGCAGGTCGGGGACGAGCAGTCGTGCGACGATGGCGACGAGGATGATCGTCAGCGCAACAGCGCCAAGGGCAAGACTCGCGACGGTTCGCCAATTCGCACGCAGGTCGCGCGGAGACGCGTCGAACGCCGCGTCCACCAGCACCGGAGCCACGAAGAGCGCCAGCGCCAACTCGGGGTCGAGGATGAGCGTCGGCACTCCGGGGATGAGCGCCAACGCCGCGCCGGCGAGCGCCACGAGTGCCGGATAGGGCGCGCCGATTCGTCGTGCGACGGCGGCGAGAGCGGCACCACCCACGAGCATCGCAACGACAATCTCGAAGATCAGCATCGGCGCTCAGGACTTGTGGTGGCGACCAGACCACTACGGCCTGACCTGGCGATCAATCCGAACCAGGCACGGCCGACTTACAACGAAACTTCGAAACGAAGATGAGTCGCACCACTCGCCGGCGCTGAATCATCTGCCAACCGGAATCCATTCGCCTCAGCGGCCTTGCGGCTGGCGACGTTGTCCGGGGCGATCTGGGCCCAGACCAACCGAATGTTGGTGTGGGTGGATGCCCACGCAAGCGCCTGCGCAATGGCAGACTTTGCGACGCCTCGCCCGGTGGCAGGAGTGGATACCCAGTACCCGAGCATCGCGCTGGCGGTGGCCGCGTCGACGTTCTCGAAACTGATGACGCCAATCACCACACCTTCCTGATCACACATGACGAAGTGATAACCGGTTCCGGCCAGATGCTCAGCGCACCCGCGGCGAACCCAATTGGCGGCGTCCTCGGAGGAGTAGCTCGGCTGAAACCAGACCATCCAGCGATCCAGTTCGCGTCGCGAGTGGTCCACGGCGCCGAACACGCCGTCGACGTCCTGCGGCTCAACGGGACGAATCATGACATGCATAGGGCGCTGCTCTGACTGCCTGACGTGGGTTGACCTGGGCTCAACGGTTGCGCCACAGCCTGGCTCCGTATGGTAGTGTCCATCGCTCGAAGTACTGCAGCTCATCGTCGTCCAACCGCACCGTGTACAGTTTGTCGCTCCCGAATCCGACCAGGCGGGTCGACGGCGGGAGCTCGACACGACCAATCAAGCCGCCTGTCCTGGTGAACACATCGTAGACCGCGACCGGGTCACGCGTGTGCCGGGAACGCAGCACCCACACTTCGCCATTCGGGCGAGCGAATGTGTTGCCCACCTCGAAGGGCGGCTTGAACGGGGGAAACGTGAGCTCGGGAAGTCCCTGCATGTCGATCGGCGTACCCGCCGCGGCGTTGCCGTTGCGGGGCACCGCACTTTGCATGGCGGCGAGACGTTCCTTTTTCGCCTTGTCCTGGTCAGCGACGGTGACTGGAACCTTGTCGATGATGACGCGTGGTCCCGCCGTATGAGCGCCTAACGGCGAATACCAGTCGAGGTGGTAATCCGCGACGCGAACGACGGCGACACCGCCATCAGGAAGCGCGACCCAGTCGTCGCGCGAGGCGAACGCACGCACGCCGTTCGAAACGCTTGCCCCGCCGCCGGGGAGGCTCCGGACTTCGATGGTCTCTTTGTCGAGGCGGACATACGCCAGCGTGTCTCCCTTCGCGGCCCCACGGGCGAAGCGCGTGATCGCGGTGCTGTCGGCGGCGCGCAATTCGCCAACGGCATACGGCGAGCCTTCAGTAAAAATCCGACCGTGCGCGTCGTTTGCCCTGGGTACTCCGCCGCGCCGGCCACCAGCCCCGGTCGCCAGGTCAAAACGAACCGCGTCTCCCGCCTTGCCATCGGGTCCCACCAGCACGAAGCGCCGGGAAGGCCCATCGTAGATGGCCGTGGTGTCAGGACTGAACGCGAAGAGTCGCCCCGGCTGCATGAACTCGCCCGGTCCCGTGCCCTCACGTCCGACGCTGACCGCCTTTCCGCTCCTGAAGTCGATGAGCAACACGATCCGATCACGCCGGTCGAGCACCAGAACGCGACCGTCGGGCACCTCACGGATGGACGCGATGAAGGTGAACGGTTCGGGGTACGTCGCCTCGGGCTTCTGAAGCCTGAGGGGCTGCTGTGAGGCGGCGAGTGTCGGGAAGAAGACGACGCCAAAGAACCGGCGGAGGTAGCGCAGCATGCGTAGCCCGGGACGCTTGGTTGATGCCTTTCGACGTGACACCAATGAGCAATGTTAACGGTGGTTCCGCCACGCGACCTCGATGCGGCTGGACCGTCTCGAGCCGCCCTGCCAGATTGCGCCTTCACTCGCCAATGAGGTTTACGGCGTGATCTCCTGGCCCGGTTGATGTCGCTGCCCTCCGACGTCCGCATTGCGCTCCGTGGCATGGCCCGGAGCCCCGGCTTTGTCGTCGCTGCCGTCGCGTCGTTGGGGCTAGCCATCGGCGCCAGCATCGCCGCGTTCAGCATCATCGACACGATTCGCTTCAGGGAGCTTCCCTTCCCCGCGGCAAATCGTCTGGTGGTGTTCGGCGAGTCATCGGCGAACGAACCGGATGCACGCCTGCACAGCTGCAACCGCTCCTGTTCGGTGCGCTACGAGACGTGGGACGGCGTGATCAGGATGCACCCCTTCCGCTCGCTCGACGCCGTGGCCGGGTTTACGAGCGGCGCCAAGTCCTACAGCACCGGGACGGACGCCGTGCTCCTCAACGGCAGCATCGTCACGCCTAACGTGTTCGACCTGCTGGGGACGCGGCCGGCACTGGGGCGGGCCTTCACACCGGATGACGATCGACTCGGCGTCCCGCTCGTGGTGATCCTCAGTCACGGCATGTGGCAGACGTACTTCGGCGCCGATCGGTCCATCGTTGGCCGGGACATCAAGCTGAGCGACTCGCACTACACCGTCGTGGGCGTGATGCCGGCAGGATTCCAGTTCGAGGTCAACGCCGACTTCTGGCTCCCGGCGGTTCCCACGCTCGATCCTTCCACGCGACCGTCGATCCGTTCGCTGCAGGTCATCGGCCGGCTGCGGCCCGGCGAGACGATCGAACGCCTTCGTTCGGAGCTCACCTCGATCGACGTTCCGGTCTTCGCGTCCAGCGGTGACGCCACCGCAACCACACTCGGCGCGAGTGGCCTCCGGACGCGGTACGCCTCTTCGGCCGCGTCGCGCGACCTGGTGTTCGGCGCCCTGGTCGCCTGCATCCTGCTGATCGCCTGTGCCAACCTCGCGAACCTCATCCTGGTCCGCGCCCTGCGGCAGCGGCGTGAACACGCCGTCCGTGCCGCGTTAGGCGCCGACACCAGCCGGCTGGTTCGTCCGGTGCTGGTCCAGACCAGTACCCTCGTGCTCCTGGCGACCGGCGTCGGGATCGCCATCGCCGTATCATCGCTCGGGATCCTGCGGTCACTTTCGTCGCTGACCGTCCTGCTTCCCGGTGGCATGGACTATCGCGTCGACGGCCGGGTGCTGGCCGTGGCCGCCGGTATCTCGCTCCTGACAATGGTCATCGTCAGCATCCTGCCTGTACGGTTGGCAGCGCGCGGCAACGCGCAGGACGTGTTGCGGGGTGACAGTCGGGCGGGCGGCGACTCGGCCGGGCTTCACGTCAGGCAGGCCTTCGTCGTGGCGCAGGTGGCGTGCGCCACGGTGCTGCTCACGCAGGCTTTCCTCATCACGGGCACCGTTCTGCGTATGGGTCGCGTGGACCCCGGCTACGCCGTGACGCGGATCCTGACCGCGTCGCCGAGTTTCCCGCACACGTGGCGCGTTCCATCGACATACATCCCGCTCGTGGCGCGACTGAGGAGCGAGCTGGGCCGGCTTCCTGGTGTCTACGCCGTCGCCGTGCGGAGTGCGGTCGCGCTGTCCGCCCGTGATGACACCCCCCGCATAACGATCGATGGCAACAGCCAGCTGGCCGCGAGCTCACTGCCTGACGTCGCGTATTCCATCAGCCCCGGGTACTTCGACGTCATCGGCGTCCCGCTCGTCCTCGGGCGGGAGTTCGACAGCCGCGAAATGAACGGCGGCGCACCAGTCGCCATCGTGAACCACCGGGCCGCGTCAGCCTGGTGGCCCAACGAATCGCCCATCGGCAAGTCGCTGCGCCTCACCGTGGCCGGCGCCGAGCCTGCGAGCCTGACCGTGATTGGCGTCGCACGCGATAACAGGGCCGCCCGGGGAAACCAGTTGCTCGAGGACGACGGCGCCGAGGTGTACGTGCCTTACGCGCAGTTTCCCTCCGCATTCCCGCTCTTTCTTGTGCGCTCACCAGGCGACCCGGCCTTGCTCATTCGACCTGTCAGGCAGCTGGTTACCCAGCTGGTGCCCGATCGACCCCTGTTCACGGCAACCGCGATCGCCTCTGTAGACCGGCAGTTAGGCAGCGCACAGTCGAATGCCATGCAGATCGGTGCGTTCGCGCTCGTCGGTCTGCTGCTGGCGGTGATTGGCGTCTATGGCCTGCTCGCGTTCGAGACTTCCCGCCGGACGAGGGAGATCGGGATTCGCAGTGCACTTGGCGCGTCCCGAGGTTCGATCGTTGGGGCGATCCTGTTCAACACGGTTCGACTCTCGATCATTGGTGTCGTGCTCGGGTTCCCCGCGACGGTGGGTGTCACACGCCTGCTGCGCGATGTACTCGCCCCGGACAGCACGGCAAATCCGGGCGTGTATCTCCTCGTGTCCGCGGGCATCATCGTGGTGTCGCTCCTCGCATCGTACGCACCGGCGCGACGCGCCTCACGAGTCGATCCGCTCATTGCGATGAGAGTGGACTGAACTGCCTAGCGTCGTTGCGTCGCGTCGGCAGCGAGTTGTTCAATCAGCCGTTCGACCATGTCCTGGCGCTCCACCATCTCATGTCGAAAGGTCCGCTCTTCAGTCCGCGCGACCTCGCGCCTCAGGTCGGGCAGGTAGTCCTGTAGCAGGCGCCGCAGTACTTCCGTCTCGCGATCAGTCAGGTTCAGCTGCATACGCTCCTCCCTTATCGACTGCTATGAAGATAGGAGGAGCAAACGTGGGAGTTGTGACGCGCGGCTGGTTCAGGCCGCGACGGAGAGTGGACTGAACCGTCAATGAGCGCGAACGGCCAAAGAGCGCGAACTGCCACTAGGAGTGGCGCCCTCGTGCCCGGCCGCCGTTAGTGTCCCGCGTCGTTAGTGCCCTGCGCCGTTCGTGCCCTGCGCCGTTCGTGCCCTGCGCAGTCAGTGCCCTGCGCCGTTCGTGCCCTGCGCCGTCAGTGCCCTGCGCCGTCAGTGCCCTGCGCCGTTAGTTCTTCAGTGAAGCCGTCCACACCACCGGATGCGCAACGGGCACGGCGTGCGCCTCCTGCGGTGTGCCCGGATGGCTCATCTCGTACCGGCGCGCCTCACCGCAGATCTGCATAACGTCGCCGCGAATCTCGATCGCCCAGGCCACCGACGAGTTGTACGTCTTTGCCGGCAGCAGCGCGTTGAGGTCGAACCATTTGTCCGGTGCCCCCTGCCACAACACCGCGCGGTTGTCGTCTCCGGTGGATCCGTTGCGTGTCGTGTCCTTTTTTCGCACGAAGCCGACCTGGTATCCCTCGGTGCCATCAAACGCCCGCGCGGTCTGGAAACCCTTCGGCGTGATGTCCTGGAACGATGCGGCTTTACCCCGCCAGATTCCGGCACGCGCACAGAAGTCTTTCCACGCCACCCCGATCTGCAGCTGGCCATCGAGCGCCTGCACTTCGCTCATCGGCATTTTCCCGGGCGCGAGGTCGATGACCGCGGCTGCCGCCGAGGGCCAAAGGGACGCTCGACCATGAATACTACCGGCCAACTGTTCACCGTCGGTGGCCATCAGTGACACGTCACCCGCCGCGGCCACTACCATTGGCTTCGCACCGTCGCGCCACACCAGGCCGACCTTGCGCGCGTATTCCCCCTTCTTCGCGTTAGGCCTGCCAGTACCGACCGCCACGCCGTTCCCCGCGGCAATCGCCCAGGTACTCTCGTACGAGCGATCATGAAGCTCGGCGGCCACGAGACGTTTACCATCGAAGCGCCAGGCCACCGCACCCATGGCACCGGACGCATTCGTCCACTGGCCCGGAATGGTGTTGCCCCGCGCGTTACCCACACCGAGGAGACTCTGGCCTTGCACGGCGAGGAGTTCAGGCTCCCCGCCGGGCCACCAGCAGGCCACGGTCTTGCCACGCCCACCCTCGGCACGACCCACGGCGTGGCCGCCGCAGAAGCCTAACGCTGTGCCACGCGTGAATCGCTTCGGCAGCGACAGGATCGTGACACGCCAGCTTTCCGGGTCAATCCCGCTCACGCCTGGCTTACCTGCCATTTCATTGCCTCCTGAGTCTTCCGTCACCGTAAGGCATCGTATCAGTCATGCCCGTTCAGCATGCTCGAAGCCCATCCGCGGACCGTGTCGTGCTGCGAAGCCGGGTCGCTGTACTCGCGGCCGAGTACCTCGCCGTACGCCTGCCAGCAGCCGGGCGATGACTCCATGTATTCGTGCGTGGGTCCTGTGATGTCCGGGACGAGGCCACCGCATCCGATGCAGTTGACCGCTGCCGTCATCGAACCCGCCGCGCGACCGTCATTCAATGGCGGGGAGAAGCGCACGGAGCTCGGCGGCCTGGTGGTTCAGGTCGTGTCGAGGCGGGCGGCGTGTGTAATACTCCGGCGCGAAACGCAGCCCGAAGTTGTCCCCCTTGAATCGCGGAAACACGTGCAGGTGGGCGTGAAAGACTTCCTGCATGGCCGCTTCACCATCCGCCAGGAAATAGTTGATGCCCTCGCACTTCAACGTGCTGGCTCGCAAGGCAGCGGTCGTGCGTTGCGCGACAAGCATCATGGCCCCAGCCTCCTCGGGAGTCACATCCGCCATCAGCGGCGCATGGCGAATCGGCACGACCAGCAGGTGGCCCAGGTTCACTGGCTGGATATCCATGAACGCGGCGACGAGATCATCCCGGTAGACAAAACTCGCGGGAGCCTCACCGGAAAGGATCCTGCAGAAGATGCAGTCAGCCATGATGGGAACTTACGTCGTTATTCCCGGCTTCTCAGCTCGGGCGATCATTGGTGTCCGATGTGCCGCAACGAGCACGACTGGACGTGCAACAAGACGGTTGCATATCCTCCGGTGGCGTGATATGATATGCAACGTAGTGGTTGCACAACTAAACGATTGCTGACTGACTGACCCGGAGGATTGATCATGGCTGTCCAGACCCCGAATGCCCAGGATGCGCCGAGCACCGACCGCATTGAAAAACGGGTCGTGCTTCGTGCCCCGCAAACGCGCGTGTGGCGCGCCATCTCGAACTCAAAGGAATTTGGAACGTGGTTCCGCGTGAACCTCGAGGGCGCGTTCATCGCCGGCGCGACCACAAAGGGGAAGATGACGATTCCAAAGTACGAGCACGTGACCGTGGACCTGCAGGTCGAGCGGATCGAGCCCGAACGGTATTTCTCCTATCGCTGGCATCCGTACGCCATCGACCCCGCAAAGGACTATTCGGCCGAGCCGACCACGCTGGTCGAGTTCATCCTCGAGGAAGCCGACGGCGGCACTGCATTGACCATCATCGAGTCGGGCTTTGACAAGATCCCGCTCGCCCGACGGGTCGAAGCGTTCCGGATGAACGACCAGGGCTGGGGCGGCCAGATCAAGGCAATCGAGAAGTATGTCTCGTAGCCGCAGCACGGCGGCTCTCAGGGTGGCGGACGCAGTGCCAGTGTTCGTTGCCCTGGGAGACGAAACCCGTCTCAGTCTCCTCGGTCGGCTGTCTGTTGACGGGCCGCTCTCGATTACGCGTCTGAGTGAGGGCACTGGCGTGACGCGCCAGGCAATTACGCGACACCTCTACGCTCTCGGCGATGCGGGCCTCGTGCGCAACGCCCGGCGTGGCCGTGAAATGGTCTGGGAGCTGGACGCGAAGCGCCTGGAAAAAGCCAGGCAGTACCTCGACCAGATTGCCGCGCAGTGGGACGACGCCGCCGACCGCTTGAAGGCGTTTGTCGAGGATGGGTGACGCCTGACGATTGGCCTCATTCGGAATTGGATTCACACTGTTTCAAGCATGAACCACAGGGGACACAGAGGAACACAGGGGAACAAGAGTGCTGACGTTGTCCTCTGCGCGCCCCTGTGTCCCCTGCGGTTGATGCTGTTAAGGAACTTCGCGCCGCCCGGAGCATCGCTCCTCGGTTGGCTGTATGCGCGTAGTGTCAGGCGAGGGCCTCGAGCAGCCGTTCGATGTCCGACATGTCGTTGTAAACTGAAGGTGAGATTCGCATCCAGTTCGACGCCAGTCTCACCTGCACGCCGGCCGCCGCGAGCCGTTTCGGGATGTCGCTTTCGAGCAGTCCCTTGCGCGCGAACGTCACGTTGCCCGCCGTCGAGGCTGACGGAGTCATCGCCGCGAAGCCGAGTCGCGGGACCTCCTGCTGCAGCCGCCGGATGAGCGGCAGGCGATGCGCCTGAATGTTGGCTACGCCTAGCGAGTGAACGTAGGCGAGCGAAGTCGCCAGGAGCGCCACCATCGCTTCGGCGCTTCCGGTCAGTGATCCCATCTCGAAGAACCCGGCGGCACTTCTATTGAAGGCGTAGCGCACCGGCTCGTACGTACCACCTGGCAGTGCTGGTGGGTACAGGGGCTCGATGTCGGAAGCCTGGTAGTAGCCGACCACGGGACGCGTGATGCGATCCCACGCCTCTTCGCGCGCGTAGAGGAAGCCGAGGCCGAAGTCGCCCATGAGCCACTTGAAGCTGGAGCACGCCGCGAAGTCGATGCCGGTCGCCTTCACATCGAGCGGCTCGGCTCCCGCGGCATGGACGATGTCCACATACACCAGCGCGCCCTGCGCATGCGCCAGCTCCGCGACGGCCTTGAGGTCGTGCTGGAAGCCATTGTACATGGCCGCGGCGGAGACCTGCACAAGCCGGGTGTCCCGGTCGATGACGCGCTCCAGGTCGCGCATCTCGATGCGGGCGTCAGGTGTGGGCTTCACCACACGCACGTCGAGTCCGTCGCGACGCAGCGCGTCGAGATGCATCAGCGCGCCCTCGAAGTGCAGTCCGTCAGTGACCACGTTGCCGTCGCGCCTGTGGTCGAGCCCAAGCGCGCGCATAACGAGGTTCTCGCCTGCACTGGTACTCGAGACGTGCGCTATCTCCGACGGCTTGGCGTTGATGAGCCGCGCGAAGAGTGACTTGGGTGATTCCACACCGCTGGGCGCCGGAAGCGCGGCGCTCCGACGCTCGGCGGCCGTGCGCGCGGCCGCCGCGGAAACGCGCGGGATCGGGTGCGTGTAGGCCGCGTTGAGGTAGGTGGTGCCCGCCGGGATCGCGAAGTCTGCCTTGCGGGGGAATGCAGCGCCGGGCTGCGGCATGGCCGCGGGTGCACCATCGTCGCCTAACAGGCGTGTCGCAGCCAGGGCGCCGAGTGTACCGATCAGTTCGCGTCTGTCGAGTGTCACGGACGGTGAGGTTTGATGTTCGTCTCCAAGAGAAGACCGCCCGCCGCTTACGGAACTCGCTCCCCGATCATGTAGCACAAACCATCGGGCGCGACTACGAAGAACGCCCGATAGACACCACTCCTGGATCGTTGAACCTCCAGCGCACCAGGCTCCAGTCCACGACTCTTCAGGTCTTCGCGTGTTGCCTCAACGCCGGTAACCTCAAAGAACGAGCCGTCCTGCGCTGGATCGCCGCCGTTTTCCGCCAGTCCGATGCGGACACCATCGCGCTCGAGGATAGTTGTCTTTACCGGCGTCGCCCGTTGTTCGACGACCCGAAACCCCATGCGCTGTTCGTAGAACGGCACTGCTTCGTCAACATTCTTCACGGGCAGGTTTAGTGCATCACCCTGATAGCCCGACGCGCGCAGAAACGACACTGGCGTTTCTCCCGGTAGAGAGCGAATTGCTGCCGGCGGGTCACGCCGTTGATGGAGGACCCGAAGATTGGTCGCCGCGGACATAACGGAGCAGGTACGGCATGAATCGCGCGAGCGCCGACGAGCCGATCCAGGAGAGCGCCGCGAACCAGAGAGGATCGGTCAGAACCTCACCGTGAACCAGCATGATCCCAACGGGGATGCCTGCCCACCACGCGGCAAGTTGTGCGTAAACGTTAGGCCCCTCGGCATTTCTCGCACGGGCGGCAAACGCCACGGACCATGCAACCAGGACCGCGCCGGCGGCGACATCGCCTGTGCTCCCGCCAATCGCCGCGGCGGCAGCGCCTGCGGTGAGGCCCAGGCCTGCCATGAGCAGCGTGCGCAGGCTGGAAGCCACCCGGTTTTGCTTCCGCATTCCACGCTTCGCACTCCGGTACTCGAGTACGGCGGCGTCCCAGGCAACCGGGCTGATACCCAGTTCCTGCGCGATCTCGCGAGCCCGCGCCGGACTCACGCTCTCCCGGCCCTGCTCCTCGAGCTCGATCGCGCGCGCGACCAGGCGTTGCAACGTGTCTGGAGTTATGACCTCTTCGGGCTTCGTCATTGGTCCTCCACCACGAATCGAGCGTCCCGACGCGGGCGTGCACATTACGGCTCCTCTTTCAAGATACGACCGTTCAAAGCCGCAGCCAGTCCTCCCTTCGCCTAACGCGACGGGAATGTGAGGCCTCCGACGGTTCACCGAATGACTCGGCGGGCGTGACGGAACTGTCGCTTCTATGGATCAGCCTGCCGGGGCCTATTGCTCACGGGCAGAGTGGGACCGGACGTGTTTTTTGTTGATGAACCGTCTTGACGTAGTGACCAATCGAGCGCACGATGGCACTCGTCACAACCGCAGAGTTCCCCAACTCGGCTGTAGACCCCTCTCGGTTCCCCTAGCCCCCAAGCCGGAGGTCCCATGGTTGATCATGTGTTTGGCCAGCGAGCAACGCTCGCGGCGGCGGTGCTGTGTGCATGCGTCGGCACAACGGATCTGGCTGCGGCCCAACAAGGTTCGGTCGCCGTCAGGGTCGTCGATGCGGTTTCCGGCGCACCAGTCGATCAGGCGCAAGTGTTCGTTGTCGGTACCACGACCGGCGGGCTCACAAATGTCGACGGCCGATACCTGTTCCGGGTTCTCCCAGCCGGCGTCCGGCTAATCCGGGTGCTTCGCGTGGGTTACGCGGAGCAGAAGAAGCAGCTCGAGGTCCACAGCGGGCAGCAGACAGAACTCGAATTCCGCCTCCAGCAACTCGCGCTCAACATCGACCCGGTGGTGGTCACCGCCACGGGAGCGACCCGTCGCATTGAGCTCGGGAACTCCGTCACCACGCTGTCGGTGGCCGACAAGATCAGCCAGATGCCAGTCAAGAGCATGGGTGACCTGCTGGTGGCGAAGGCGCCCGGCGTCCAGATCCTTCCGGCGAACATGACCGGCGGTGGGAGTCGCGTGCGGATCCGCGGGACGAGTTCCCTCTCCCTCTCCAACGATCCGATCTTCGTGATCGACGGGATCCGCATGACGAGCAATCGATCGGATGCGACTATCGGCGTTGGTGGTACGGCACCGAGCCGCGTGAATGACATCAGCCCCGAAGAGATCGAGAACATCGAAATCGTGAAGGGCCCATC
>DATMBT010000333.1:0-2706 GCA_035559475.1 Gemmatimonadaceae bacterium | reverse complement strand
GGGCCTGTCCGGCACTGCACCGGCCCAGGACTACGCGACCGGTGCCGATGTCCGTTTTTCACGAAACCCTCCCTGGTTCACCTGTGTCAGAAGGCTGCCAGAACGAAGGGCAAGCATCCGAATCCGATTAAGTGTCCGAATCCCAGCTCGTTGCCCGTGCCATAGAAGGCGATCAGGTCGCACAACGGGCGCTGTATGACGCTCACGTTGACCGCGTGTACCGCCTCGCTTTCCGCGTGGCGGGGGAGGAGGACCTGGCCAGGGACTTCACCCAGGAGGCGTTCATTCGTGCGTTCGACCGGTTGCCGACGTTCCGCCGCGAGTCGTCGTTCGGCACCTGGCTGTACACGATCGCGATGTCGGTGTCGCTGAACGGGATCCGTTCCGTCCGCCGCCTTCGCACCCGGGAAGTCTCGCTCGATGCGGCGGAAACGTTAGGCAGCACGAAACGGGTGGCGGACCCGGACCTGAAGGACCGGTTGCACAAGGCGATTGAGGACCTGCCTCCAGGGTACCGGACAGTGTTCCTGATGCACGACCTCGAGGGCTACACGCACGAGGAGATCGGGGCGGTGCTTGGCATCCAGTCGGGCACCTCCAAGGCGCAGTTGTTCCGGGCCCGCGCCCGGTTGCGCGAGGTCCTCGCGGACTTCGCTGGAGCATGGACCGCATGAGCGAAGAAAAGTTCGAAGCCTGGTTGAAGGAGCACGCGGCGGACTACAATCGTCCACCGGCGGACGTCCCGCGCGACGAGATGTGGAACGCCATCACTCGTACTCGCCAGGCACGGCCGTCGCCCGTCGTTGGGCACATCGGTGGCTGGGTTGCTCCGCTCCGGTATGCGGTAGCGGCCTCGCTCCTGATCGGCGCCGGCATCGGCGTGGGATACTGGATGCGCGGTCCCGCAGCGACGGCCCCGGTCGTCGTGACATCAACCAATGCGGCGGCGGATTCTGCGGTCACCAGGACGGTGTACGATGTCGCCTCGGTACAGCACCTCACGGCCGTTGAAGCGCTGCTCACGTCGTTCCGGGCGGAACAGCGCTCGGAAACCGACGTGGCGCTTCAGCGTTGGGCGCGCGACCTGCTGGCGAGCACGCGCCTGCTCATGGATTCACCGGCCGGGGAAGATGCCGTCCGGCACCAGTTGCTCGAGGACCTCGAGTATGTCCTCGCGCAGATCGTCCAACTCGACCCCCACGCCCCGGCGGCGGATCGCGCCATCGTAGATCGCGCGATCACTCGTGAGCAGGTGCTCACCCGCGTTCGTTCTTCCATTCCCGCCGGTTACTCGCGCGGCACTTGAGGCACTACCCACAATGAACACCATGTTCCGTTTCCTCACTGTTGTTGCCCTGGCCAGTCCCGCGACGCTCTGGTCGCAGGATATGGCGATCAATGTCAACGTCGGCGCCACTGCTGCGCACGCGCCGATTGTCATTCCATCGTCGCTCGTCAATGAGAACGAGGCGCAGGCTGATACGGCGCTCCGTGTTGCCAAGGAGGCGCTCAACGACGGCGACTACGTCGAAGCAGCCCGACTGTTTGCGCGCGTGGCTGCGCGGTATCCGAAGACCCCGCAGGCAGCGGAAGCGCTGTACTGGCGGTCGTGGTCTCTCTACAGGGCCGGCGGCACGAACAACCTGTCCGCGGCAATGACCTCGTTGAACGACCTGCAGCGGTTATATCCGTCGTCCACCGTCAATCGCAACGACGCCGGCTCGTTGCGCGTGAGGATCTGCGGCGAGCTGGCGCAGCGCGGTAACGAGGAGTGCGCCCGTGAAGTGGTCACGACGGCGTCGACGAACACCTCGACGAACACGTCCACGTCAACCAGGTCCTCGCAGGGTGGATCGCAGGCTCGCTCCTGCCCGGCCGAAGATGACGAAAACGATGAGCGCATCATGGCGCTCGGCGCCCTGATGAACATGAACGCCGAGGCGGCGGTGCCGATCCTCGAGCGGGTGCTGGCCAAGCGTGACGATTGCTCCAAGGGCCTGCGCCGGAAAGCCGTCTTTCTGCTGTCCCAGAAACGAAGCCCTGAGGTCGTTGACATCCTCCTCAAGACAGCGCGCGAGGATCCGGATCCGGGTGTTCGCGAGCAGGCCGTGTTCTGGCTGAGCAACGTGCGCGACCCGCGTGTCGTGGACATGCTCGCCGAAATGGCGATGAACAGCAGTGATCCCGCGATCCAGGAGAAAGCGATCTTCTCGCTGTCGAACACGAGGAGCGAAAAAGCGTCGCAGATCCTGCGGGACATTGCCCAGCGCGAAAACGCCTCAAAGGGATCGCGTGAACAGGCCATCTTCTGGCTCGGCAATCGCCGCGACACCGCCGCGACCGCGTTCCTGCGTGGCCTGTATCCGAAGTTGACCGACCGTGACCTGAAGGAAAAAGTGCTGTTTTCGGTCGCGAACCAGCGCGCCACGGGCAGCGGCGAGTGGCTGGTTGGGATCGCGATGAACGAGCGCGAACCCATGGAGCTCCGGAAGCAGGCGCTGTTCCATGCTGGCAACAATCGTGCGGCGTCGGTCGCCGAGATCGCCACGCTGTACGACCGCACCACCGACAAGGAGATGAAGGAACAGGTCATCTTCGTCCTGTCGCAGAACTCGAAGGACACGGCCTCCATCGACAAGCTCATGGACATCGCGCGTCGCGACACCGACCGCGAGATGCGGTCGAAGGCCATCTTCTGGCTGGGGC
>DATMBT010000332.1:0-6645 GCA_035559475.1 Gemmatimonadaceae bacterium | reverse complement strand
TGGCGAAGCCTAACGCGGCAGCGGCGCCGAAGACCTGTAATCCGAAGATGTAACTCGGACGCCCGTACCTGGTCATCGGACGCCGGACGACTTCGATCCGCCACTGCAATCCGCCATCCGCCATCCGCTATCCGACCAAATGAACGACCATCTCGCCGCTGACCTTCGCCGGATGTACCAGGGCAACGCCTGGCACGGCCCGGCCGTCCTGGAGGCCATTCGCGACCTGAGCGCCGAGCAGGCCGCGGCGCGTCCAGTCCGCGAGGCACACACGATCTATGAGCTCACCCACCACATCGCGGCATGGATGGGCGAGGTAACGTCGAGACTCCAGGGGAACCCGCCGGGCATGCCCGCGGACGGCGACTTCCCGCCGAAGTCGGCCCGAGTCGATGACGCAGCATGGTCAGACGTGCGGGCGCGTCTCGAGCGTCGTCAGGTGGAACTCCTGGTAACGCTGGCCGATTTTGACGCGGCCCGCCTGGATGATGCGGTAGACCCGAAGAATCGGAAGGACGTGGAAGGTCCGGTTTCGTATCGCGCCTTGTTGAGCGGTCTCGCGCAGCACAGCGCTTACCACGCGGGCCAGATCCTGATCCTACGGAAGGCGCTACCACCCGCGGACTGACCCGCCGACACTCGCGATTCCCGATTCCCGAGGTCAGGATCCCTTCAGGATTCCTGAACGAATCCTCAAGGCCTTCGGCGACGCATTACGGTCGAAGGCAACCGTTTCGACGGTGCGCAGTCGGTTCCGCACGGGCAGCGTGAGCGTGCGTTCCTCCGTCCCGCGGCGCACGACAAGAGGGACCTTGTCTCCGTCCCGCCGTGCATATCGCGCGCGGTAACGTGTGCCAAAGTCCGGGTCTGAAACCGCGATATCCCCGACGCGAAGCAGGTAATCCCCGACCTCAACTCCAGCCGAGCGGGCCGCGCCGTCTGGTTCCACCTCCATCACCTTGACGCCCGCCGAGTCCACGTTCGTCGCGAGGCCGATCCAGGGCTCATAGATCGAGTCCACGTTCATCCGGAGGCCAGCCAGCGGAAGAATCGTTGACCAGGGGAATGGTTCGCGGCCGTCGATGTAGCGCGTGTTGAAATCCGTGAACGAGCGACCGCTGGCCGCGCGTGACACCGCACCCCACCAGTCCTGCGCCGTAAATCCCCGACCGTTGCCGGCGCGGAAGGTCGTCTGGTACACCTCACGCATCACGGTATCCAGCGACCGCGCGTTGTTGCTGGCGTCCCGGATCATGATGTCGAGCATGAACCCCGCCAGCGAGCCCTTGGGATAGTAGATGTACTGCGTCCCGTCCACGGGCCGGATCCACGAGGAGAGCGACGCATCCTCGAGTGCAACGTTAGGCGCGGTGGCCACCTCGCCGATCTTGCCCGTCACCAGTTCCAGGAACTGCGCCGAGTCGATGACCCCGCCGCGCAGCTGCACCACGTCCGCATAGTAGTCCGTGATCCCCTCGCTCACCCACAACCAGGTCGTGGGCTGCGGCCGGTCGTAGCGGTACGGCACCATATCGGCCGGACGCATCCGTTTCACGTTCCACAGGTGGAAGATCTCGTGCGCGGTGATCGACGGCAGGAACTCGTGATCGACAATGAATGGCGAATAGATGCCAAGGTGCGAGTTCTGGTGCTCCAGCGCGGCGGCACCGGACATGGTCGAGTCGAAGAGGATCAGCGTCGTGTACGACGAAACGGGCATTTCACCAAACACCGCCACCATGGGAGGGACCATGCGCACGAGATGATCGCGGAAACGGTCGCGATCCGCTCCACGCATGATGCCCTTCGGGTACGTCACGGTGCGGAACATCGTCTCCCCGACGCGCACACTGTCGAGATCGAGCGACCCGATGAAAAACGGCATGTCGACCAGGTCGTGATAGTTGACCGCCGCGAACGTGCGAGGCGCATCGGCTGGGGTCATGCCCGTCGCCACCTGCCAGTCCGCTTCGGTCTTGATCGTGAGCGTCGCCGTGAAATCCGTGCTGCGCCCTTCGGGAAACGGCAGGATGTTGGTGCCGTTGAAAAACGCGAACTCCCTGCTCGCCCACGACATCGCGTTGTCCATCGAGTCCGCGATGTACGTAAACGCGAGCGTGATGCTCTTCGCGCCGTTGGGCACCACTCGCCACGTATCGGGATCCAGCTTGTCCCAGCGCGGCGTTCCACCCTCGCCGGTCACGCTGAGATTCGTGGCCTTCCGCACGTAATCCGAGATCTCATAAGCACCTGGTGTCCACACCGGCACGGAAAGCAGCACCGGGTCATTCCCCGATACGCTGAACGTCATGGATACCAGCAGCTGCCTGCTGCGCGCCGTTGTACGGTCGAACGTCACCGCGTATCGCACGTTCGTGATCGGCGCGGAAACGGTCGGCGCCACGGCGGGCGCCCGGTCGGCGCGCTGCGCAACCGCAGCGTCGGCGACTGACATGATCGCGGCCGCGGTCGCTGCGGCAAGCACAAGCGGAAAGTTGGTGCGATTCAAGGTCGAAGGGTGGTTGAGGGGCGAAGTCTAACACGAGGGTCGGCGGACGACGTTAATACACCGCCTGCGCACCATTGATTGATGCCGTAGTCATCGTGCATACTCGTCCTCGCCCCCAGCCGAAAATCCTCGCTCATCCCATCATGTCGAATCGTCGCCTTGTCCTTTCGTTGATCCTGACGTCCCTCGGCGTCGCGCCGGGAGTGTCCGCGCAGCAGTCGGCGGACCTCATTGTCACCAACGCGCGCATTTACACGGTGGACGAAAACCGCCCCATGGTCGAAGCCATGGCCATCAAGGACGGCCGCGTCATGGCCACGGGAGCGCAGCGCGCCATGATGACGCTGCGCGGCGCGAATACGCAGGTCCTCGACCTGCACGGACGCACGGTCATCCCGGGCATGATCGACGCCCACGTGCACCTCCTCAACCTCGGCAACTCCCTTCGGAACGTCGATCTCGTCGGCACGACGTCATACGACGACGTGGTCGCGCGAGTCGCCGCACGGGCAAAGGAGACTCCGGCCGGTACGTGGATCATCGGGCGTGGCTGGGACCAGAATGACTGGGGCGACACGCGGTTCCCCACGCACGAAGCGTTGTCGCGAGCCGTTCCCAATCATCCGGTCGTGCTCACCCGCATCGACGGCCATGCCACGCTGGTGAATGCCGCCGCCATGCGCGCCGCCGGCCTCAACGCACAGACGCAGGACCCGTCAGGCGGTCGCCTTGAACGCGCGACCGACGGCTCACCCACGGGCGTACTCGTTGACGCCGCAATGGGCCTCGTGAATCGCCACGTGCCACCGGCCACGAAAGAGCAGACGAAGACCGCCGTCCAGGCAGCGATCGCGGAAATGAACCGGTGGGGACTGACCAGCGTGCACGATGCCGGCGTGGCACGCCCGGTCATCGACGTCTACGAAGAGGTCGCGCGCGAAGGACGCTTCAACATCCGCAATTACGTGATGGTCGCGAACAACGACTCATCCATCAACTACTACCTCCAGCGCGGACCGCAGTCGGCATTGTACGACGGCCGGTTGTGGATCAAGGCGATCAAGATCTCCGCTGACGGTGCGCTCGGCTCACGTGGCGCGGCGCTCATCGAACCGTATGCCGACGATCCGAAGAACAACGGGCTGGCACTCGTACCGCCGGGTCGGGTGCGCGAGGTCGCGGTCAAGGCGCTCCGTGCCGGTTTCCAGGTGAACGTGCACGCCATCGGCGACCGCGCGAACCGCACGGTGCTGAACGAGTTCGAGGAAGCGTTCAACCAGGTGCCCGTCGCTGATCACCGGTTCCGCATCGAGCACGCGCAGATCATCCACCCCGACGATATCCCGCGCTTCGCGCAGCTCGGCGTCATTCCCTCGATGCAGGCCAGCCACCAGACGAGCGACATGTACTGGGCCGTGAACCGCATCGGCCCCACGCGTGTGTTAGGCGCGTACGCGTGGCGCTCATTGCTCAACTCCGGGGTGATCATTGCCAACGGCAGTGACCTTCCGGTGGAACGCACCAACCCGCTCATCTCGTTCATGGCGTCGGTCTCGCGGCAGGACGCGCATGGCTGGCCGGCCGGCGGCTGGTATCCGGAGCAGCGCATGACTCGTGACGAGGCCCTGAAATCCATGACGATCTGGGCCGCGTATGCGAGCTTCATGGAGAAGGAAGTCGGCTCGCTCGCGGCGGGGAAACTCGCCGACTTCGTCGTGCTCGACCAGGACATCATGCGCGTCCCGCCGGAACTGATCCTGGGGACGAACGTGCTGGCGACGTACCTCGGCGGCCGCGCGGTCTTCCAGAAGCCGGTTCCGTGACACCGCTGCGCGCGATCCGGTTTGCGATGCTGGCCGGCGTGTTGCTGTTTGGGGGCGTCGCGTGGTTCTTCACGAGGACCCCCGCCTGGACTCCGGCACAACCCGGCGTCGCAGAGCGCCTCACGCTGATCGCGCGGATTATCTGGATCGCGGTGGGCATCGCGCTTCCCGTGATGTTCCTGACGTTTCGCGACAACGCCAGCGCGGCCCGCGCCAGCACGGTGGCCATTCTCTCCTGGTCGTTAGGTGAGACGCTGGCGCTGTTCGGTGGCGTCGTCCTCTTCCTCACCGCGGTACCCGGCTGGTACATCGCGGGCGTGATCGCGCTGTGCCTGGCGATGGTCGCTTTCCCTCCACCGGCCCCTCGCTGATGCGCGTGGCGGCCCTGCTCCCGGCCGCAACCGACATCGTGATCGCGCTCGGGGCCGGTGACCAGCTGGTAGCGGTGACGCATGCCTGCACGCTGCCCGCACGGCTGTCCGACGTGCCCCGGGTCACCCGCAGCCGCGTCGCCGCGACGGGAGCTGCGGGAATCGACAGCGCGGTCAGCGAGCTGTCGTCTGCCGGTGCGCCGCTCTTCGAGCTGGATGAGGCGCTGCTCGCCGCACAGCGCCCCGACGTGCTGCTCACGCAGGCCGTTTGCGACGTCTGCGCCGTGCGTGAGGAAGACGTGCGCGCGGTCGCGTCGCGCCTCCGGCCCGTACCGGTCGTGGTGACGTTAGGCGCTGGCAGCGTGGAGGGCGTGATCGATGACATCGCCGCGGTCGGGAGCGCCCTCGGCATTCCTGACGAAGCCGAGGAACTGGTCGCCGGGTTGCAGAGCCGTATCGGCGCGATTCACCGGAGGCTCAAGGCAAGCGCAGCGCCTCGGCCGAACGTGCTCGTGCTGGAGTGGACCGATCCGCCATTCAACGCGGGGCACTGGGTGCCGGACATGGTGCGTCGCGCCGGCGGTCACGAAGTCCTCGGCCGGACCGGCGAGAAATCGCGACGCATTACGGACGACGAGATCCGCACCAGCAGTCCCGACATCATCGTGATTGCGCCCTGCGGGTACGCCCTCGACGATGCGGTTCGCGAAGCAAAAGACCTGGTGGAAAGCGCGTCGTTTGCCCGATCGACACCGGTGTGGGCTCTCGACGCAAATCGGCTCACCTCAAGCCCGGGTCCCGCGGTGGTTCGCGGAATCGAAGTGTTGGCTCACGTTCTTCACCCTGCTTTGTTCGGCGAACCGTCAACTCGGGACGCCATTAAGATTCCACGCTGAGTTTCTCAGGCCTCTGGCGTCTCGGTCTTTGGTCTTTGGTCTTCGACTTTCAAGAAATGCTCTCTCCCGAATCCATCGCCTTTCTCAGGCGTCTCCTCGATTCTGCGGGCCCAAGCGGCTTCGAATCACCCGCAGCGCGAGTCTGGCGTGAAGAAGCCGCGAAAATTGCCGAGGTGACGAGCGACGTCGCTGGCAACAGCGTCGCCATCGTGAAAAAAGGTGCGCCCGTCACCGTAATGCTCGCGGGCCACGTAGACGAGATCGGGGTCATCGTCACCTGGATCGACGATGAGGGCTTTGTCTGGATCGGGCCTATTGGCGGATGGGACCCCCAGGTCCTCGTTGGACAACGCATCCGGTTCAGCGGCAGGGACGTCGAGGTCTTCGGCGTGGTCGGCCGGAAACCGATCCACTTGATCAAGCGAGAGGATCGCGAGAAGGCCGTCAAGTTCGAGGACCTCTGGGTGGACATCGGCGCTACGTCGCGCGCGGAGGCCGAAGCGCGGCTTGCCGTCGGCGACGCCGGCGTCATTGACTCGCGCGTGCTCGAACTGCCTAACAACCGTCTGGCGTCACGCGCCATCGACGACCGCATCGGCGCCTTCGTCGTCCTCGAGGCGCTGCGGCGTTATGCGGGACAACCGGGGGTCGCGGCCGTTGCCGCCGTGGCGACCACGCAGGAGGAAATCGGTTTCCACGGGGGCGGGGCGCTCATCGCCGCCAGTCGGCTGGGGCCTACAATGGCCGTTGCCGTGGACGTCACCCATGCCACCGATCATCCCACCGCCGACAAGAAGGAGGCGGGCGATCATCGTCTCGACGGCGGGCCGGTGCTCACACGGGGCTCCGTGGTCTCACCCGTGGCATTCCGGTTGCTGCAGGGCGCGGCCACCCGGCTGGGGATTCCGTTCACCGTACAGGCGGCCGGCCGCGAGACCAGCACCGACGCGGATTTCATCCACCTCGCCCGCGAGGGAATCCCCACCGCACTCGTGTCCATCCCGAATCGCTACATGCACTCGCCAAGCGAGATGGTGAGCCTCGAG
>DATMBT010000331.1:0-2277 GCA_035559475.1 Gemmatimonadaceae bacterium | reverse complement strand
AACGACCAGGTAATGCCCCTCGGGCCCGGTGTACTTGTGCGGCTGCACCTGGACCCGACCGCGGTAGAGAACAAGCACGCTGTCTTCAGCGTCACCCACGCCCGCGCCCTCGAGCGTGCGGACACCGGCGGTGTGGACATCAACCCGCTCCACGGTCACTGGAGTGCCGGCCGTGTTGCGCACGACCATCAGCGACGTACCAGCTGGCAGCGCCGCGGGCCTGACTTCGGAACATCCCTCCAGCTCAGGCAGCCTCGCCAGGATCGCGCTGCCAAGCGCGGACTCCGCCTGGGCCACGGGAACGCCGAGCGGCAACGCACCGAAGCTGTCCGCCCGGACAACCCACGCGGGGGTGGCGTTAGGCACGGATGGAGAATCCGCGCCTTGCGCCGCGCGGTCGTCAGGCGCACATGCGAACAGGCACAACAACAGGAGGGCGGCGGAAGTTCTCATGTTGCTCCAGGACGAGATCGCTGTGACCGCGGTGAGGAGCGTCCTCAGCGATCACAGTTATGTCTGCACAGCGTGGAATGTTCCGCAGTTCTGAGGAGTCCGGCTCTCTCTCTACCTTCTGGCCAATAGGCAATGACTGTGAGAGCACGCGATCGTAGTATGTGCGGACGACCACCAGTACAGGGCTCAGTCGCTTGTCCGGTTCGCCATGACGCACCTCGTTTGCGTTGACGCATACGAAGGCGCGTTCGAGCCGATCACGGAAGCTGGCGCGCATCGCCCCGCGGGTCTCGGACTGCCGTGGATCGAGCTCGCCGAGTTGCTCGACGCCCGAGTGACGCTGCTCGACTGGAGCGAATGGTACCGCTACGAGGAGCGAGGCGATTCTCCGGCCTCGTGGATGCGCTTTCCCGCCACACGACTGGTGATGATGAGACCCACGCCACGCACGGAAGCTGCGCCCGCTCCTCGCGTCGTGCGACGGGCCATCGTCCCGCGCGATCCGGACTCGGACGGTCTTCTGGACTCGCATCCGCTCAGCCGGAGGGCGCACGGCCAGCTCGCGGAAGGCGATCCGCTCTTCTTCCTCTCGGTGCTGTTGCACCGCGACCTCCTGGTCCTGCATCGAGAAGATCCGATCGACCTCCTCGTTATGCCGATGTGGGGCGGGCTTGGTTATGTCACGCAGCTCGAGGTGCACGCGGGCGACGGGCCACTGGCCTCGGTGGCGACCGCGGTCGCTGTTACGTCGACATCACGCGCGAGACTCACGGCGAACCAGGAAGGCGACTGGACGCGCGCCACCATCGCCCGACACCAGCGCGAAGAACTTTCGCTGGCCCTCGCGGACGTCGCGCTCGCGTTCGGGCCGGAGAGCCTCCAGCGCGCACAATCCGGCCGGCGGCGCACCTCGAACCCGCCGGTGCTGGCGCCGAGATTCATCGACGCATCAAGCCTGACCGCGCTTCCTCCCAGCAGGAGTGGCGCCCCGCCGGTTTTCAGCCACGCCGGACCACTCGACGGTTCGTCGGGTGCGCTGACGCTGCTGGACGCTGCCCGGCTGGCGCCCAGAGGTTCGTTTCAGGTCACATGCGCCGGCGAGGACCGCGTCTTCGCGCCAATGGCCCCGCGATCGTTTGGCAACTATTGGTCGTCGCGCGCGTGGGTGCGGGAGCTGGCATCGGTCGAGTCCTGGTCGTGGGATCCGTCACCTGCGTCGGGGCGTGGGGTCATCCGGCTGTTCACCGGACCATTCGCGCACCTCACCAATCCGCTCGCTGACCTGGCGGCGGGCTCGCTCGTGCTGCTGGGTCCCGCCGCCGCCGACTCGCTAGGCGGTACGCCGGGAATCCCCGAGGTACTGCTCCTGAAGGCCGAGCCAACGCCCGGGCTGCTGGCCGAGCGCCTGACGAGGATCGCGGGTCTCCCGGGCGATGAACTGGAATCCCTGCGATCGCGCCTCTGCTCGGCCGTCGCCAAGAGCGCGCATGGACCTGACTGGGAGGCGAGACTGCACGCCACGTCCGCTGCGCTGCGGCTGGCGCTGCGATCTCCACGGACCGTTTCGATCGCGCACGCGTTCATGCGCCAGCTGGATCCCCGCCGTCCGCTATTCCATTGCCCCGACCTTCCCACGCCGGCGCCGCGAAGTGCGACCCCCGACACGCTCACCGTCGTCATTCCGTGTTTCGCGCTTCGCGGCCTCGTCGAAGAGTGCGTGACCAGCGTGTGGGAGTCGTCCCGCCTGCCTGACGAGATCATCGTCGTGGATGATGGTTCGACCGACGCCCCAACAGGCGAAGCCCTGGAGCGCCTTGTGGAACG
>DATMBT010000330.1:0-3330 GCA_035559475.1 Gemmatimonadaceae bacterium | reverse complement strand
CCGAAGTTCACGGCCGACGCCGAGCGCTACACGCAGGCTGAGCTGGACAGCATTGGCGCGTTAGGCCCGCCGGCGCCGCGCGGTGGTGGCGCGGGCGGTGGACGCGCGGGCGGCGGTGGTCGTGGTGGTGCGCCAGGGGTGCCGTCCTTTACGCAGGTCAGGGCGCAATTCCTCGCCGACGAAGGTGTCGCGGCGATCATCCAGCCGGGCAGCGGCAACAGCTCGATGGGTACGGTCTTCACGGGGGCCACCGGTTCCCGCGATCCGCAGAACCCGACGCGCACGGCGTCGCTCATCCTGGCGCCGGAGCACTACAACCGCATCGCGCGCATCATCGAGAAGGGAACCCCGGTGCGGATGGAAGCGAACGTAAAGAACACGTTCTACGACCGGGACCTCAACGCCTTCAACATTGTCGCCGAGATCCCGGGCACCGATCCGCAACTCAAGGACGAGCTGGTGATGCTGGGCGCGCACTTCGATTCGTGGCAAGCCGGCACGGGCGCAACCGATAACGCCGCCGGTTCGGCGGTAATGATGGAAGCGCTGCGCATCCTCAAGGCCACCGGGCTCCCGATGAAGCGCACGGTGCGCATCGGTCTCTGGTCGGGCGAGGAGCAGGGCTTGTTAGGCAGCCGCGCGTACGTGCGCAGCACGTTCGGCAGTCCGACCGATACCACCGCGCCGCTCAAGCCGGCGTACGACAAGTTCTCTGGCTACTTCAACGTCGATAACGGCACGGGCAAGATCCGCGGCGTCTACCTGCAGGGGAACGCGGAGGTGGGCCCGATCTTCACCGAGTGGATGAAGCCGTTCAACAGCCTGGGGACAGGAACCGTCACGATCCGGAACACGGGCGGGACGGACCACGGCTCGTTCGACAACGTTGGCCTTCCCGGCTGGCAGTTCATCCAGGACGAGGTGGAATACGGTTCCCGGACGCACCACAGCAACATGGACGTCTACGACCGGTTGGTGGCAGACGACATGAAGCACAACGCCACCGTGGTGGCCGCGTTCGTGTACCTGGCGGCCAATCGGGACGCCAAGCTGCCCCGTAAGCCGCGGGCGGTGCAATAACTGAGGGTTCAGGGTGCATGTTCGGGGTTCAGGGAAGGAGGGGGGCCCGACGGCAAGCCGTCGGGCCCCTCTGTATTTGGGGGGCTGCAAGCGGTCGGAACCCTCTGAATTGAGGGGGCTGTGCTCCCGGGGCCTGACCTCTTATGGCACGGGTCGTCCATAACACGAGGCAGTACCTCCGCGCGCCCAGCAGCCGGTTCATGTCCCACACCCACTCGAAGCGAAAGAAGAAGGACAAGCCTGTCGCCGCCAATGCGGTGGAGGCCGTCGCCCCCGTGCTGGGGGCTGCCGCCGCCATCCCGGTAGCACCGCGAATGCGCGTGCCCGTGTCCGAGGTGCTGGCGGCGCTTTCGCATGCATTGGACATGACCGAGGGACAGACGAGGGGCCACTCGATTCGCACCTGCATGATCGGGATGCGGATCGGAGAGGCAGCGGGCCTCGGTGCTGATGCACTCGCGGAGCTGTATTACGCGCTGCTGCTCAAGGACGCCGGTTGCTCGTCGAACGCGTCACGGATGGCGGCGTTGTTCGGGAGCGATGACCAGTACGTGAAGCCACGCCTCAAAGCGGTGGATTGGCATGATCGCCGGACGCTGGCCATGGAGACGTGGAACGCGACGGCGAAAGGCGGGACGTTGTGGTCGCGCATGCGCCACTTCATCGGCATCGCGAAGCAGCCTGCCGTGACCCGCGAACTCATTGCGTCGCGCTGCGAACGTGGTGGCAATATCGCGCGGCGGCTCGGGTTCCCCGAAGGAACGGCGCTTGCCATCCAGTCGCTGGATGAACACTGGAACGGCCAGGGCCACCCGCAGGGTCTCAAGGACGAGGCGATACCGCAGCTCTCGCGCATCATGAACCTCGCGCAGACGATCGAGGTATTCGTCGCGAAGGACCAAGGAAGTGAAAAGACGGCCGACGACGTCCTGCGGTCGCGACGCGGGCGCTGGTTCGACCCGTCGCTGACGGACATTGCCCGCGAGCTGCTGCGCGACGACGAATGGCGCGCCGGCGTTTACTCGGACGATTCCGACAGTCGGGTGCTCCAGCTCGAACACGCCGGTAGCGCGTGGGAAGTGGACGATGCAGGGCTCGACCAGATCGCCGAAGCTTTTGCGGACATTATCGACGCCAAGTCGCCGTTCACCTATCGCCACTCATCGATGGTGGCGGCGTACGCGAAAGCCACGGCGACGCAGATGGGCTTCGACGCGGAAGGTGTCCGGCAGATGTATCGCGCCGGTCTGCTGCACGACATCGGAAAGCTCGGCGTATCGAGCCGCATCCTGGACAAGCCGGGCCCGCTGAACAACCGCGAGCGCGCGGAAATGCGCGAGCATCCCCGCTACACGTGGGAGATCCTGAAACGCGTCCGCGCGTTCGAGGACTTCGCAATGCTGGCGGCGCTGCATCACGAGAAGCTCGACGGGTCGGGGTATCCGTGGGGGCGCACCGCCGATGACCTGGACATGCCGGCACGTATCCTCGTCGTCTCCGACATCTACGAAGCGATCACCGAGTCGCGCGCGTATCGCACGGGCATGACCACGGCGCAGGCGATGCAGATCCTTCGCGAGCAGTCAGGACTCTGGCTGGACACCGACGCGGTGGACGCGCTGGCGGCCGCGGTCGCGGGTGACCCGATCATCACGGAAACTCCGGCGGCGCTTTAACTGCGATGGCCGCCGTGGGAACACGGATTACGCGGAAACTTCGGGTTCACGCAGTACTTCAACTGACTGGAAATTGAACTGCTGACGGACAATTCAGCAGACGACGCAGGTTGCCGGAAGGTGCGCAGCAAGACACGTTGCTCGCGTCCCAGACCTGTGAGTCAGCCGCGTGACAACAGCCGGCAATGATGCTGCGTTCCAGGACCTCGCGCGCCGCCGTTGGCGCATTGCCATCGTGCTCACGATCGTCATGGTGGCCCTGTACTTCGGGTTCATCCTGCTGGTCGCCTATAACAAGCCATTACTTGGCCGACTGGTATCACCGGGCCTGAGCCTCGGGGTGTTGTTCGGCGCGCTGGTGATCGTTTTGTCGTGGATCACGACGTGGATCTACGTACGGTGGGCGAACGTGCACTATGACCCGGCATTGCACGCACTTCGTTCCGGAGACCACAAGTGATCGCGCTCCAGGCTCCCGTCGAGCAGGCGACACGCATCGGCGAACCCAACGCGGTTGCGATGGCGTTCTTCTTCGGCTTCATCTCCATCACCCTGGCTATTACCTGGTGGGCCG
>DATMBT010000329.1:0-3499 GCA_035559475.1 Gemmatimonadaceae bacterium | reverse complement strand
GTTTGCGTCGCGCACCACGAGGCAAGCGATGCTGACGGCGCACCTGACCGAAGAACCGCCGCGCATCGAAGAACATGCCGCGGTGCCAACGCCGCTCGCGATGCTCGTTATGCGGTGCCTGGCCAAGGACCCCGATCGCCGGCCTCAGTCCGCTGCGGAGATGCTGGCAGCGCTGGATGCTGCGGCGACCCCCGTCGCGAGCACTCCTTCCACGGGCAAGCCCGTCCGGCTCACGGTTGCCGCGGTAGCCGGGCTGGCCGTGCTCATCGCGGCCGCTCTGCTCTATCCGCGACTGAAGACCGCGCCTGCCGTCGCTCCAACCGCCGACACGGGGGTTCCCTCAATCGCGGTGCTCCCGTTCGAGAATATCGGCGGTGACACCGCACAGGAGTATTTCGCCGACGGCATGACCGACGAGTTGGCGACGGCGCTCGGCCGACTTCCCGGCTTGCGCGTCGCCGCGCGTTCCGCGGCGTACCGCTACAAAGGCCGCCGCGACATCGACGTCAGGCAGGTTGGCACTGAGCTCGGCGTGAAGTACCTGCTCTCAGGCACCGTGCGGCGGAGCGGCCAGACGTTGCGTCTCTCCGCGCAGTTGACCGAGTCCGCGGGCGCGGTCGAGATCTGGTCGAACAGCTACACCCGGCCCGCCGAGGATGTGCTGGCGCTCCAGGACAGCCTGACGATGTCCATCACCAGCGCACTCGCGGAGCGTCTCGGGCCGGCGGGGAGCGTTACGCCGTCCGGGCCGGCAAAGTTGGGGACCCACAGCAACGAAGCGTACGACCTGTACCTGAAAGGCAACTACTACCTCAACCGGCGACGCCCCGGCCTTGAGGGCGCGGCGCGGTCGTTTGAAGCCGCGATCGCGGCTGACCCGAACTTTGCCCGTGCCTATGCCGGCCTGGCCAGCACGCACGCGCTCCTCAGCTACTTCGGCGGGACACAGGTCGAGGACCGGGTGGCGCGCGTCACGCAGAACGCGCAACGCGCGCTGCAGCTCGACAGTACACTGGCCGAGGCGTGGGTTGCGTTAGGCATCATGCACGGCGCTGTTCAGCAGTTTCGCGAAGGCGAAACCGAGTTGCGCCACGCGATCGAGCTCGAGCCGGCCAATGCCGCGGCGCACTTCCAGCTCGGTCGCATGCTGGTCTACGTCGGCCAGATCCAGGAGGCGACGACAGAACTGGAGCGAGCCAAGGACCTGGAACCGTACCAGGCGACGATCGCGACGTGGCTCGGGCTCGCACTGGCCAAGCCGTCCACCAGGGATCGCGCTGTAATGGAAGCCACGCGTGCCTGGGAGCTGGATTCGGTGTCCGCCGTGGTGCAGATCGTGGCGGCGATGACGGCGCTCGAGACCGACCGGAAGGCTGAAGCCCGGCGCATCGCGGTGTCTGCCCCCAAGAGCAACTTCAACGAAGGCACCTTCGCGTGGATCCTCGGCGCCGCTGATTCGCTCGAGGCGGCACGGGCGGCCATCAGGCACATCGAGGCGCGCGGCGGCAACGGGTGGCTGGACCAGATGAATCTTGCTTTCGCGTCGCTCGTGCTCGGCGACACCACACGCGCGTTGAACGCGATGGAAACGTCGCTGCAGCGAAACGAACCCATCGCGTCATACTGGCCGCTCTGGTCGCGGGTGTTTGACCCGGTCCGCGGCACGGCCCGTTTCCGCGCGTTGCTGCGTCGCGTTGGACTGGATGAAACAAGGATGGCGGAAGCGCGTCGCGGATCGACGGAATAGCAGAGGGTCAGCCGAGGTACTTCAGCCCTCGCTCGACATCCTCGGCCGACGTGTAGAAATGCGGTGCAAGACGGATGGACCCTTCGCGCAGTGAATGCGGAACGCCGTGCGCGAGAAGGCGCTTTGATGCAGCGCCAGGATCGGCCGGCCGCAAGGAAACAATCCCGGCGCGAGCCTGTGGGTCAGCCGGAGTGACCAGCGTGACGTCCCTGCGCGAGCGCGCCCAATCCACGATCTGCGCCGCTCGCTCCGCCACGAGTGCATACACGCGCGACCAGCCGACCGATTCGAACAGCTCGAGTGACGCATTGAGTCCGGCGAATTCCTGGTACGGGATCGTGATCACCTCGAACCGACGCGCGTCTTCGAGCCAGTTCAGGTCATAATCGCAGAGGCGCGTGAAATCCTCGGAGTTCTTCACGGCCAGCCAGCCAACGGGTTCAGGTTCCAGGCGTCGCGCGAGCTCACGCCGCACGTAGAGAAACCCGGTTCCCCAGGGCGACAGCAACCATTTCTGCCCACCGCACGCCAGGAAGTCGATGTCGCAGGCATGCACGTCGATGGGCGCCGCACCGATCCCCTGCATCGCGTCTACCACGAAGAAGATCCCGCGTTCGCGACACGCCGCGCCAAGTCGCTGCAGGTCGAGCTTCAGGCCAGTCTCGAATGACACCCACGACACACTCAGCACGCGTACGCCGGGCTCGTCGAGCGCGCGAATGAGCCCCGATTCGTCGGCCAGTCCGTTGACGTAAGGCACCCTGCGATAGGTGAGGCCGCGTCGCTCCGCCAACGCCATCCAGGGATAGACGTTCGCGGGAAACTCCCGATCAGGTGACACGATCACGTCGCCTGCCTTCAACGGCAGCACCGACGCGGCAACGTTGATGCCATACGTCGTGTTCACCATGAGCGCGATCTCGTCAGGCACCGCGCCGATCATCCGCGCGCACAACTCGCGCGATCGACCCATCACCGCGAATTGCGCCGGCCAACCGACACGCCAGGGCTCCGTGCGCAGGTTGTCCCACTCGGCGAGTGCACGCACCGTGCGCGCCGGCATGGGTCCTGTGCTGGCGTGGTTCAGGTACGAGACCTTGCCATCGACCGTCCACGGGAACTCCGTGCGGCGCAACTCCGGGATGTCGATCAACGAGCGCTCCCCTTCCCCGAGACGGACGCCATCACCACGGGATCGCGCAGCTCGGCGGGTGTGTCAGGTGGCTGCCGTTTCCATCGACGATGGTGCCAGAAGTACTGGCCCGGATAACGTCGCACCCAGGCCTCGAGAATGCTGGTGTAGCGCGCGACGACCGTGTCCACGTCCGCCTCGCGATCACCGGTATCGGGTATCTCTACGGGCGTCACGACGCACCGGTACCTCCCGTCAGGCTCCTTCACGGCGGCGACAAAAAACGTCGGCAGTCGATAGCGCATGGCGAACACCGCCGGCCCGCGCGGTGTCTTGGCGGGCCGGCCGAAAAAGGGGACAAACGTGGACGCGAGTCCGAGTACGCCCTGGTCCGCCACAAAGGCCACCGCGTGGCCGGACTTGAAGGCGCGCGGCGTGCGACGCACCGCGTCCTGGTCGTGAACGACGATCATGCCCGCGCCCGCGCGTGTGCGCGTCACGTAGGAATCGAACAACGGGTTGTTCATGCGTCTCACGATGACCTCGATCGGAATCCCTCGTGAGGCAACATATGCGCCCGCGAGTTCCCAGTTGCCGAAGTGACCGGTAATGAGGATGAT
>DATMBT010000328.1:0-4091 GCA_035559475.1 Gemmatimonadaceae bacterium | reverse complement strand
TGGCCCGCGAAGTGGGCACGGAAGGCAAGCTGGGCGGTCAGGCCACCGTGCAGGGCGTGGCGGGCACGTGGAAGGATCTCACCGACAACGTCAACCTCCTGGCCGCGAACCTGACGACCCAGGTGCGAAACATCGCCGAAGTCACAACCGCCGTCGCGAGAGGTGACCTGTCCCGGAAGATCACCGTGGACGTCAAGGGTGAGATTCTCGAGCTGAAAAACACCATCAACACCATGGTGGACCAGCTGAACTCGTTTGCTTCCGAAGTCAGCCGTGTGGCCCGCGAGGTGGGCACGGACGGCAAGCTGGGCGGTCAAGCGGTGGTGCCCGGCGTCGCTGGCACCTGGAAGGACTTGACCGACAACGTCAACTCGATGGCCAGCAACCTCACCAACCAGGTCCGCAACATCGCCGAGGTCACGATCGCGGTCGCCAGCGGCGATCTCTCCCGAAAGATCACTGTGGACGTGCGCGGCGAAATTCTTCAGCTCAAAGAAACCATCAACACGATGGTTGAACAACTTCGCTCATTCGCCTCCGAAGTGACACGCGTGGCCCGCGAAGTCGGCACCGAAGGCAAGCTGGGCGGTCAGGCGCTGGTACCCGGCGTGGCCGGGACTTGGAAGGACTTGACCGACAACGTCAACTCCATGGCCAGCAACCTCACCAACCAAGTCCGAAACATCGCCGAGGTGACCACGGCCGTGGCGCGCGGCGACCTGTCGCGCCAGATCACCGTGGACGTGAAGGGGGAAATCCTCGAGCTCAAGGACACCATCAATACAATGGTGGACCAGCTCAACGCCTTCGCGTCGGAAGTCAGTCGCGTGGCGCGCGAGGTAGGCACCGATGGGAAACTTGGCGGACAGGCAGAAGTGCCGGGTGTTGCCGGTACGTGGAAGAACCTGACCGACAACGTGAACTCGATGGCGTCGAACCTCACGGGCCAGGTGCGTAACATCGCCGAAGTGGCCACGGCCGTCGCGCGCGGCGACCTGTCGCGCAAGGTGACGGTGGACGTGAAAGGCGAGATCCTCGAGCTCAAGGACACCATCAACACGATGGTGGACCAGCTCAACGCGTTCGCGTCAGAAGTGACTCGTGTGGCACGCGAAGTCGGTACGGATGGAAAGCTCGGCGGCCAGGCCGAGGTGTTAGGCGTGGCCGGCACGTGGAAGGACCTGACGGACTCCGTGAACCTGATGGCCTCGAACCTTACGGCCCAGGTGCGAAACATCGCCGAGGTGACAACCGCGGTGGCCGGCGGCGACCTCTCGCGCAAGATCACGGTGAACGTGAAGGGCGAAATCCTCGAGCTGAAAGACACGATCAACACGATGGTGGACCAGCTCAACGCGTTCGCTTCCGAAGTGACGCGCGTGGCGCGCGACGTGGGAACGGAAGGAAAGCTCGGCGGTCAGGCGCAGGTACTCGGCGTTGCCGGCACGTGGAAGGACCTCACCGACAACGTGAACCAGATGGCCGGCAACCTGACGAACCAGGTGCGCGGTATCGTGCGCGTGGTGACGGCCGTGGCCGAAGGCGACCTGCAGCAGAAGCTGACGGTGGAAGCGAAGGGCGAGGTCGCCGCACTTGCCGACACGATCAACAACATGACCGGCACGCTGGCGACGTTCGCCGAACAGGTGACGAACGTGGCACGCGAGGTAGGCGTGGAAGGACGGCTCGGCGGCCAGGCCAACGTGCCCGGCGCCGCCGGTACGTGGAAGGACCTGACCGGTAACGTGAACCTGCTGGCCGCCAACCTGACCAACCAGGTGCGCGCCATCGCCGAGGTGGCGACGGCCGTCACCAAGGGCGACCTGACCCGGTCCATCCAGATCGAAGCGTTAGGCGAAGTGGCCGAGTTGTCGGACAACATCAACACGATGATCGACAACCTGCGCGCCACGACGGAGCGCAACGAGGAACAGGACTGGCTGAAGACAAACCTGGCCAAGTTCACGCGCATGTTGCAGGGCCAGCGCGACCTGGTCACGGTGGGCCGCATGCTGCTGAGCGAGCTGGCCCCGCTCGTCGGCGCGCAACAGGGCGCGATCTACCAGGTGAAGCGCGCCGAACCTGGCGACGCGGCCAGGGAAGACTCTCCGACGCTCGTGTTGCTGTCCGGATACGCGCAGGGAACGCGACAGCCGATGTTCCTCCAGTTCGGCGAGGGGCTCGTCGGCCAGTGCGCACTCGACAAGCAGCGCATCCTGCTGTCGAAGGTGCCGAGCAGCTACTCCCGGATCCATTCGAGCCTCGGCCAGGCGAAACCGACCAGCGTGGTCGTGTTGCCCGTGTTGTTCGAGGGCGAAACGAAGGCGGTCATCGAACTGGCGTCGCTGACTCCGTTCACCGCGACGCACCTCACCTTCCTCGAGCAGCTCACGCAGTCGATCGGCGTCGTGCTCAACACGATCGAAGCGACGATGCGAACGGAAAACCTGCTGCGGCAGTCGCAGCAGCTCACGTTGCAGTTGCAGACGCGCCAGTCGGAGCTGCAGCAGACCAACGAGGAGCTGGCGTCGAAGGCCAAGCAGCTCGCTGAGCAGAACGTCGAGGTGGAGCGAAAGAACAAGGAAGTGGAACAGGCGCGCCGCGCGCTGGAAGACCAGGCGGCGGAGCTCGCACTCACGTCCAAGTACAAGTCCGAGTTCCTCGCGAACATGTCGCACGAGCTGCGGACGCCGCTCAACTCCATCCTCATCCTCGCTCACCAGCTTGGCGAAAACAACGCCGGGAAGCTGACGATCAAGGAGGTCGAGTATGCGCGCAACATCCACAGCGCCGGTACCGACCTGCTGACGCTGATCAACGACATCCTCGACCTGTCGAAGATCGAATCGGGAACGGTCACCGTCGAAGCCGAGGAGATCCTGTTCGCGTCACTGCGCGAAAACGTGGCACGCATGTTCCGCCACGAAGCCGACTCCAAGAGCCTGGGCTTCGGCATCGACATCGACGCCGCGCTGCCGCCGGCGTTCACGAGCGACCCGAAACGCGTGCAGCAGATCCTGAAGAACCTGCTGTCGAATGCGTTCAAGTTCACGGCGCAGGGCCACGTGTCGCTTTCGGTCCGGCATGTTACGAGCGGCTGGTCGCCGGATCACTCGGTGCTGCGCCGGTCACACCGCGCGGTCGCGTTCAGCGTGGCCGATACGGGCATCGGCATCGCGCCGGAGAAGCAGAAGCTCATCTTCGAGGCGTTCCAGCAGGCCGACGCCGGCACGAGCCGCAAGTACGGCGGAACAGGCCTTGGCCTCGCGATCAGTCGTGAGCTGGCCGGCCTCCTGGGCGGCGAGATCCGCCTGACGAGCAGCCCCGGCGAGGGAAGCACGTTTACGCTGTACCTGCCTGACGCGTACGAGGGTCCGGCGCGCGGAGCCGCGTCCGCAACCACCGACGCCGGCGCACGGGTGTGGACCCCGCCACCAATTGCGCTCGCCAGCATCGTCAGGAGCGAGGAGACCATCGCCGACGACCGCGATGACATCGCCGAGGGCGATTCGGTACTCCTCATCGTGGACGACGACCCGCACTACGCCCGCGTGCTGCTGGGACTCGCGCGGGACAAGGGCTTCAAGGCCATCGTCGCCTCACGCGGCCAGACGGCGCTGACGCTCGCGCGGGAGTACCTGCCCACCGCGGTCACCCTGGATGTCTTCCTGCCTGACATGCTCGGGTGGACGGTGCTGAACAACCTCAAGCTCGACCCCGCGACGCGACACATCCCGGTGCAGATGCTGTCGGTGGAGGAGGAGCGCCAGCACGGCTTGTCGCACGGGGCTTTCTCATACCTGGTGAAGCCCGCGACAACCGAAGCGCTCGAAGGCGCGCTCGACCGGATCAAGACGTACGCCGAGCCGCAGACCCGCCATCTCCTGGTGATCGAGGACAACCAGATCGAGCGCGAGAGCATCATTGCGCTGCTGGCGCACGACGACATCGAGATCACCGCCGTCGGCACGGCGGCGGAAGCACTCGACGCGCTCGTCGAGCGCGCCTTCGATTGCGTCGTGGTGGACCTTCGCCTGCCTGACGTGACCGGTTTCGAACTGCTCGAACGCCTGCGCGCGCGTGAAGGCATG
>DATMBT010000327.1:0-4578 GCA_035559475.1 Gemmatimonadaceae bacterium | reverse complement strand
ACGGAAAACTCGTCATCGACAACTGGCGCAAGGAGTCGTTCCGGACCATGCTCGTCGACGCCAATCTGCAGCCGGGCACACACGACCTCCGGCTCGAATACTTCGAGAGCACCGGCAATGCGCGACTCCGCCTCGTGTGGGACCACGGCGTGCCTGACGAGTCGAGCGCGAAGATTGCCGAGTCCGTGACGCTCGCGCGCACGAGTGACGTCGCGATCATCGTGGCGGGCATCGAGGAAGGAGAGTTTCGCGATCGCGCGCGGCTCTCGCTCCCCGGTCGGCAGGAAGAACTCATCAGCGCCATCGCCGCGACGGGGAAACCGGTGGTGGTCGTGCTCGTGGGTGGAAGCGCCATCACCATGTCCCGCTGGATCGACCGCGTGGCCGCCGTCGTCATGGCGTGGTATCCGGGTGAGCAAGGCGGACACGGAGTCAGTGACGTGCTCTTTGGAACCGTGAATCCCTCGGCGCGATTGCCAATCACCTTTCCCATCGAGGAAGGACAGCTCCCGCTCGTCTACAACCACAAACCAACCGGACGTGGCGATGACTACGTCGACCTCACCGGACAGCCACTCTTTCCGTTCGGGTTCGGGCTGAGCTACACGACCTTCGAGTACGATTCACTGCGCATCACGCCGGACACCATTGGCCCCGGCGATTCGGCCCTGGTCAGTTTCGTGGTCCGGAACACAGGCAACCGTGTTGGACACGAGGTTACCCAGCTGTACACCCGCGACGTGCTCGGGTCCGTAGCCCGACCGGTGCAGGAGCTCCGCGGGTTCGAGCGCATCCAGCTCGGTCCCGGTGAAAGCCGGCGTGTGGTGATGCCGATCAGCGCGGCGCGCCATCTGGCCTTCCGTGACCAATCCGGGCGCCGTGTGCTCGAAGACGGTGCGTTCCGGGTCATGGTCGGCGGTTCGTCGAGGGATATCCGGCTCCGGGGCTTCATCGAACTTCGGAACGCGCGTTGAATGCGCCCTGACCCGGCGTCATTTTCAAGCCTGCCGCTGCAACAGCCACCAAGCGAGGGGACCATGGGCGCGAAGGACGATGCTGACCTGAACGCGGATTCTGTCACTCCAACGGAGTCGAACGTGGACCGGCGCGGCTTCGTCCGTACCGCGCTCGCGACCGCCGCACTCGCGGGACTCCCCGCTTCGGTGAGCGCGCAGGGCACGGCGGCTGGGAGAGGACAACAGGCTCCGCCGCCTCCACCGCGTCCCCTTGGCCAGGGTGATCCACCGGCAATGGTGTTCCAGCCGTATCCCGGTGGCACCGGCGCTTATCTCGAAAAGATCGCGCGCGAGCGTGGGCGAGAAGCCTTCGAGCGCTCGCGATTCACAGTTGAAGGCTGGCGTGGCCCGGTTCCAACTTCGGAAGAGGAAATCGCCTTCCTCCCTGCTCACCGCCTCTCGGCGCTGTTGCAGTCACGGCGCATTTCGTCGGTGCAACTCACGGACATCTATCTCAATCGTCTCAAGCGTCTCGATCCCACGCTGCTCTGCGCCGTTTCGATTCTCGAGGGTCAGGCGCGTGAAGCGGCGCAACAGGCCGACGCGGAGATTCGCGACGGCCGCTATCGCGGGCCATTGCACGGAATTCCGTATGGCATCAAGGACCTGTTTGCCGTGCGCGGCACCAAGACCACGTGGGGCTCCAAGGCGCACGAGAACCAGGTCATCGACGTTGATTCCGAGGTGTACGTCAGGCTGCGCGACGCGGGCGCGGTCCTCATCGCCAAGCTCGCGACGGGCCTCTTCGCGCAAGGCGACCAATGGTATCGCGGGCAGACGAAAAACCCGTGGAATCTCGGACAGGGCTCGAGTGGATCCTCGGCAGGTCCGGCATCGGCCACTGCCGCGGGCTGTGTCGCGTTCGGCATCGGTACGGAGACTCAGGGGTCGATCGTTTCTCCAACCACTCGTTGCGGGCTGAGCGCGTTGCGTCCGACGTTCGGCCGAGTGAGTCGTTATGGAGGAATGGTGCTGGCGTGGAGCATGGACAAGGTCGGCCCCATTTGCCGCACGGTTGAAGATTGCGCCATGGTCTTCAACGTCATTCACGGCGCTGATGAGAAGGATCCGGCGACGGTTACCGCGCCATTCCGGTTCGATCGGAAGGTTGACTGGTCGAAACTCCGGATTGGCTACGATGAGGCGGCTGGCACGAACACGGGCTCGCCCGCGGCGGTGGTCGCGAAGCTCCGCGAACTCGGCGCGCAACTGAAACCAATGACGCCACGGCCCAACCAGGGCGGCATCAGCGGACTTGGTGTCGAGTCAGCGGCGGCGTTCGAATCGTACCTGGCAACACTGCCCCCCGAATACGTGGACTCGGTGCTCGCCGCAACGGGACGCGGGCGCGGAGCTGGCAATGGTGCGGCGCCTGGAGCAGCGACACCCGGCACACCGGGAGCCGCGACGCCTGACAGCGGACGGCGTGGTGGTGGCGGTGGCGGCGGTGGTGGTCGCGGACCGTCGGGCGCAGACAGTCCTGCATCGGCTGTAACGCGATTTGCTCGAGGCCGCACTACACCGGCCATCGACTTCATGCAGGCCCAGCGCCGTCGTTATGTCCTGATTCACGAAATGGCGGCGGTGATGAAAGATTTCGACATGTACCTCACCGCCAGCGGCGACGTCGGCCTCACGAACCAGACCGGCCATCCGGCGGTCGTGTTCCCGTACGCCATGAGCGAAGGCGACAACTCGCAGCCACAATGCACAACGATCATTGGCGGATTGTTCTCCGATGACGTGATCCTGTCCGTGGCGAACGCGTACCAGGTGGCCACGAACTGGCACGAGAAACATCCGAAGCTCTAGTCGCTAATCGCTAATCGCTGATCCGTTAACACACCCTCAGGATGAATTCCCCACTTGTCGGCGTAATCATGGGCTCGAAGACTGACCACGAGCACATGCAGCACGCCTGTACCACCCTCGACGCGCTGGGCGTGCCTTACGAGACGAAGGTCGTGTCCGCACATCGCACGCCGGACTGGATGTTCGAATACGCCAGTGGCGCCGAGGGGCGGGGCCTGATGGTCATCATCGCGGCCGCGGGCGGCGCGGCGCACCTGCCCGGCATGACGGCGTCCAAGACACTGCTGCCGGTGTTAGGCGTCCCGATGCCGGTGACGGCGCTGCAAGGGACTGATGCGTTGCTGTCCATCGTCCAGATGCCGGCCGGAGTACCCGTGGGCACGCTGGCCATCGGCAAGCCGGGCGCGATCAACGCTGCCGTCCTCGCCGCGGAGATCGTGGCGCTGACGCACCCGGACATCCGCGAGCGCCTTCGCGCGTGGCGTGACGCGCGCCGCGACGAGGTGCTGACGCAGTCGCTGCCGTGACGGTAATCCTGCCGGGGGCCACCATCGGCCTCCTGGGCGGCGGGCAACTGGGCCGGATGACGGGGTACGCGGCGAGGTCGTTAGGCTACGACGTCCACGTCCTCGACCCTGACCCGGCGTGCCCTGCCCGCGCGATCGCGAGCCGCACGATTACGGCGCCGTTCACGGACGCGGCCGCGGCCGCCGACCTCGCGCGCGGCACCAGCGTCGTGACGCTCGAGATCGAGCAGATCGGCGCGGACGCACTGGCCGCCGTGTCGGCGATTGTGCCCCTGCGCCCATCGGCGGCCGCCGTGGTCATTGTGCAGGACCGGCTGCGCCAGCGCCAATGGCTCGACGCCAACGGGTTCCCGCTGGGTGCCTGGTGCGCGGTGTCGTCCCCGGCGGAGGCGCAGGCGGCCGTCGAGGCGATGGGCAAAACCGTCCTGAAGAAACCCGTCGGCGGCTACGACGGACGAGGGCAGGCCCGGGTGAGGCGCGCCGAGGACGCCGCGGCGGCGTGGGAATCGTTAGGCTCCGGCCCGGTCCTGGCCGAGCAGTTCCTGGACCTGGCGCTCGAGCTGTCGGTGCTCGTCGCCCGGCGCGACGACGGCGTGATGGCGACGTACGCGCCGGCGATCAACCACCACGAGGCCGGGGTGCTCGACTGGTCGGTCTGGCCCGGCGACCTGCACCCGAAGGACTCGCGGGAAGCGAAGCGGGTGGCCGAGGGCATCGCGACGCGCCTGGGCATCGTCGGGCTGCTCGCCGTCGAGATGTTCCGGGTCCGTGACGGGCGCCTGCTGGTGAACGAGCTCGCGCCCAGGCCCCACAACTCCTACCACCACTCGGAGCGAGGCGCGTCCACGAGCCAGTTCGAGCAGTTCGTTCGGGCCGTGTGTGGACTACCGTTAGGCTCCGTTGACGTGCTCAAGCCGGCGGCGATCTCCAACCTGCTGGGCGACCTGTGGGAAGGTGGGACGCCGGACTTCGAGTCGGCGCTGACGATTCCGGATGTGCGCCTGCACCTCTACGGCAAGACGAGCGCGCGGCCGGGCCGGAAAATGGGTCACCTCTCCGCGGTCGGAGACACAGTCGAGGAAGCGCGTGAAAAGGTGTTGACGGCCCGATCCCGTCTCGCTTCGACTTGATCGCGCGCTTCTTCAGGATCCCGTAAAACATTTTAACACGGGGGTCGCGGAGGTCACGGGGGACACCCTCGTCCAGCCGCTTTGTAACGCGGG
>DATMBT010000326.1:0-6565 GCA_035559475.1 Gemmatimonadaceae bacterium | reverse complement strand
TCGCCTACAAGGCGGCGCGCGCCAACCTCTCGGTGATCGCGACGCCGTCGGTGCCATCGACCATCGCCGTGGAAATCGCGAAGGCGTCCGGCATGACGCTCATCGGCCGGGCGGTGAGCGGGCAGCCACAGATCCATCGCTACGGGCCATAGCCGTGCGGTTGCCGTGCACGGGAGTCATCCTGGCCGGTGGCGCCGCGTCGCGGTACGGCGGCCTGCCCAAGGGACTGGAACGCGTGGGCGGCGAGCGCATCATCGACCGCGTCGCGGGCGTGCTTGGTGAGGTCACCGACGATCTGCTGCTGATCGCGAACGATCCCGCCGCTGCGCAGTGGCTGCCCGGCATCACGATGCGGTCGGACCTTGTGCCTAACGCCGGAGGACTCGGCGGCATCCACGCGGCGCTGCACCACGCGCACAGTACCGTCCTGGTGGTGGCGTGGGACATGCCCTTTGTGCCGTCGGCACTCCTCGCCCGGCTGCGCGAACTCGGGGACGCCGCGGACGTGGCCGTCCCGGAAAGCGACTCGCGACGTGGCGTGGAACCGCTGTGCGCGTTCTATGCGCCCTCGTGCCTGCCCGCCATCGAGCAGTCGCTGGACGCCGAAGACCGGCGCGTCGTCGGATTTCACTCGAAGGTCCGCGTCGCTCGCCTTCCAGCAGCCGAGGTGGCAGCTTTCGGCAATCCCGACATGCTGTTCATGAACGTGAACACGCCTGACGACCTCGCGCTCGCGGAGACCCATGCAGCGACCGCCCATGGTGGCGATCATCGGACGCAAGCACAGCGGCAAGACGACCCTGGTGGTCCGTCTCGCCGCTGAGCTGCATCGTCGCGGGCATCGCGTCATGACGATCAAGCACGGCGCGCACACGTTCAACATCGATCCCGCCACGACCGACACGTATCGCCACTACCACGAGGGGCAGTCGGAACGCGTCGCGATGGTGGCACCGGACAAGTTCGCCCTCATCATGCGCTGGAGCGATGAACTGGGGCCGGAGGAGATCGCGACTCGACACATGGCGGATGCCGACATCGTGATCTGCGAGGGATTCAAGCGCTCGTCGCTCCCCAAGATCGAGATCCACCGGCGCGAGGCACACTCCGAGCCGTTGTTAGGTACCACCGCCGTCGATGCCGCGACGTACCGCGCCGTGGTCACCGACAGCGACTCCGTCAACGGCGTGCCGGTGATCCGCCTGGGAGCCGATGGCTGGCTCGAATCGCTGGCGGACTTCGTCGAGCGCAACATCATGAACCGACGCTGAGTGCTGGGTGCCCGATGCTGACCGTTCCTGAGGCCGTCCGCGAAATCAGTGAGGGGATTCGACCCCGGGAGATCGAGCGCGTCCCCCTGCTGGATGTGCTCGGGCGCGTGCTCGCGACCAACGCGATTGCGCCGTACACGCTCCCGCAGTGGGACAACTCGGCGATGGACGGATACGCGGTGCGCGCCGCCGACATCGAAGCCGCCACGGCGGATCACCCCGTTGCGCTACCCGTCCTGGGCACGGTTGCCGCTGGCGCATTCGCCGATCGCCACGTCGGCGCCGGCGAGGCCATGCGGATCATGACCGGTGCGCCCATCCCGGAAGGCGCCGACACGGTCATCAGGGTCGAGGACACGGACGGCGGCATTGAACGCGTGACCATTCGCAACGCGCGAGACGCCAGGAAGAACATCCGCCCGCGCGGCGAGGACTTTCGCGAGGGCACGGTCGTCGTCCCTGCCGGCACGCCGTTAGGCGCGGCACAACTCGGCGTGCTCGCCAGCCTGGGGTACCGCGACGTGGACGCGCACCGACGGCCGGTGGTCGCCATTGCCGGGTCAGGGGACGAACTGGTCGACCTCGACCGGTTCGACGAAGTGATTGCGGGAAAGAAGATCGTCGGTTCCAACCGGTACACGCTCGACGCACTCGTCAGGCAGTCAGGCGGGATCCCGAAGCACCTCGGCAATGCCCTCGACACGCCCGAGTCGCTACGGGCGGTGCTGGAGCAGTCACGCGGGTGCGACCTCCTCGTGACGTCGGCCGGCGCGTCGGTCGGCGAGTTCGACTACACGCGACAGGTACTTGAATCGTTAGGTGCGGACCTGAAGTTCTGGCGGGTGCGGATGCGGCCGGGCGCGCCGCTCGGGTTCGGCACACTGGACGGCATGCCATGGATCGGGCTGCCGGGGAACCCGGTATCGGCCATGGTGACGTTCGAGCTCTTCGCCCGGCCGGTGATCCGGCGCATGCTCGGACACAGCCGGCTCTACCGGCGTCCGCTGTCCGCGGTCCTCGAGGAACCCGTCTCCACCGGCGCCAGGCTGATGCACTTCCTGCGTGCCATCACGCGCGTACGGGATGACGGCCTGCTCGCCGTCCGGCTGACGGGTCCGCAGGGGTCAGGCATCCTGACGTCGATGTCGCAGGCGAATGCGCTCCTGGTGGTCCCCGAGGATCGTTCGCGGGTAGAGGCAGGTGAGCGACTGAACGTTTTGCCACTGTCCGAAGACGCGCAGCTCACCGAAGCCTTCTCCTTGTGAGCGAACCCCTGGAACAGGTCTCATCGACCCTGCTGGCGGGCTTCGACGTCACCACGTCAAGCGTGGACGTGGATGGCGAGGAGTTCTCTCTCGTCCATCCAAGAGACGCGGAGGCACTCATCGATGAAGCCGCGTTCAATCGCGATGAACGACTTCCCTACTGGGCCGACGTCTGGCCTGCGTCCATAGCGCTCGCGCGCAGGGTTCGAGGACTGAGCGGCAAGGGGCATTCGCTCCTCGAGCTCGGGTGCGGCGTCGGCCTGGTCGCCGCAGCTGCCTTACGAGCAGGCTTCGACGTGACGGCCACGGACTATTACGACGAGGCGCTGACGTTCGCGCGGATGAATGGCCTTTCGAATGCCGGCCGGGAACCGCATACCATGCTGCTCGACTGGCGCCACCTGCCAATGGCGATTCCGGCGTTCGATGTGGTAGCGGCGTCCGACGTGCTCTACGAGCGCACGCTCGGCGCCTTGGTGGCGCGCACGATCGCCATGACGCTCGCGGAAAACGGCCGTGCGCTCATCTCCGACCCTGGCCGCGTGGGGTCTCCGGCGTTTTTCGACGCGCTCCATGACGTCGGGCTCAAGCACATTGGCGCGGTCGTGGTGAATGTCTCGATGCACGGACGGGATAACGCCGTCACCGTGCACGAGATCAGCCATTGAAAATGGGGTCAGACTCGATTTAGCACGGACGCCAGTTTGCCTTCAGGGGCCCAGCGGCTAAATCGAGTCTGACCCCATTTTCGGTTAAAAAAAACGCGCCGGCCCCGAAGGACCGGCGCGGCCTGTAAGCCCGACGCGATCTACTTCTTGACCGCGCAGCCCTTGGTCTGGGTGTTCAATTGCTTACCGCCCTGCTTGCCGGTGAGCCAGACCTGCGCCATGTGCGTGTATTCCTTCCCCGCCTTGTCCGTGCACTTGGTCATGGCCAGGCTGATCGAGATGCGGATGGTGTCCTTCGCGGTCATGAGCGCGTCGTAGTCGCTTATCCCACCGTTGATCGTCGGAGCCTTGAACTCGAACGTCAACGAGTCCTTTCCCTTGGGACGAAAGACGATTCCAGTGGGGGCGATCTCGCCGCTCCAGGACCCGTCGTCCGACATCATGGTGAAGGATTCCGGCGGAGGCGGGGCCGCTGCTGCGGCCGCTGCGGCTGAGTCCGGCGTCTCGGCGGCCTTCTCGCCGCCAGCACATGCCGCCAGAAAGGTCACGACGGTGATAACCGCCGAGAGTCGGATGAATGGATTCGCGTACCGCATCGGTGTCTCCGCGTCGCTCGAAGTGGGGGTATCGGGTGCAGAATGACTGCCGCGACCGCCTCCAAAATGCGCTGCAGACCGGAAAACGGAAAGCAGGAGTTCGTTAGAAGCGTCGTCAGTTTCCGGACAGCCGGGTCGCAACGAGCTCCGCGATGTCCTGGACGGGGGCTTCGCTGCCAAGGGCGCGGGCGCCGTCGCTGATCATGGTGAGGCAGAATGGGCATGCCACAGCGAGCGTATCCGCCCCGGTCGCGAGGAGTTCTTCGGTCCGCTCGACGTTGATCCGCTTCCCCGTGCGCTCTTCCATGAACATCCGCCCGCCACCAGCGCCGCAGCACAGGCCCCGGTCTTTCGTCCGCGCGGGCTCCGCGATCGTCACCACGGGCAGCGCCCGCCGGATCGTCTCGCGCGGTTCTTCATACACATCGTTGTAGCGCCCGAGGTAGCAGCTGTCGTGGTAAGCAACCGTGAGACGCTGCCCGTCCGCGTCCAACGGTACCCTGCCCTCAGCGAGAAGTCGTGCGAGGTATTCGGAATGATGAATCACCTCAAATGTGCCGCCGAGTTGGGGAAACTCGTTGCCGATCTGGTGGAAGCAGTGAGGACAGCTCGTGACGATCGTGGTGACGCTATAGCCGTTCAGCGTTTCGATCGCCTGCTTCGCGAGCATCTGGTACAGGTATTCGTTCCCCATGCGGCGCGCCGGATCGCCATGACAGCTCTCTTCCTGGCCCAGGATGGCGAAACGAACGCGGGCCGCCTGGAGGATCCGCGCAAACGCGACGGTGACCTTCTTCGCGCGGTCGTCGAAGGATCCCATGCACCCGACCCAGAACAACACGTCGGGTCGTTCGCCGCGCGCCGAGAGCTCGGCCATGGTGGGAATGTCCATGCCTTCCGCCCACTTCGCGCGGTCAGCTGGCTGGAACGCCCAGGGTGAGCCGTTGCGTTCCATGGACTCGAACGCCGGCTGCACCTCCTCCGGAAAGCGCGACTCGGTGAGCACGAGTCCGCGACGCAACTCGTTGATGATCTCGAGCTGGTCGATGGACACCGGGCACTCGTACACGCACGCGCGGCACGACGTGCAGGCCCAGAGTTCTTCCTCGGAGATGTACGTGTCGGTGAGCCGCCGATCCGGCGCAATTTCGTAGGACGCACTGCCCAGCAACGGTTGCGCGACGACATCAGTGCCGCCGATGATGGCCGGCGCGATCTCGAGGAGTCGTTCGCGCGTGTTGATGACGATCTTGCGCGGTGAGAGCGGCTTCCCGGTGATGTTTGCCGGGCACACGGAGGTGCAACGCCCGCACTCGGTGCAGCTGTAGCCATCGAGCAGGTTCTTCCACGTCAGGTGCGTCACGTCTGAAGCGCCGAACTGCTCGGTCTCCGCCTCGAGGTCCATCGGCTTCATGGCGCCGATGGTGCCCGGTCCACTGGTGTTGGACAGGAACGTGTTAGGCAGCGAAACGATGACGTGCAGGTGCTTCGAATACGGCAGGTAGTTCAGGAAGGCGAGGAGGATCAGCGCATGCGCCCACCAGGAAATGCTGAGTGCTGTTTGCGTGGCTGCTGGAGGCAACGAGCCGAACAGCACGGCCACTGGACCCGATACGGGCTGCACCGCCATGGGCAGGTGCGGTTCGATAATGCGACCGAAAGCCGACACGAGGATCAGCGTGACCATCAGCCCGGCGATCATCGACAGGATGAGGATTGCGTCGCCCGAATGAACCTTGTCGCCCTGGAGCCGTGCCGGCTTCACGACGATGCGGCGATACAGCAGGATCGAAACCGCGACGAGAACAAAAACTGCGAAGGCTTCCTGCGACAGCACGAAGAGCCGGTACGGACCACTCGGCAGCCAGTTCCTGAACGCAAGCGAGGGGAAGACGCCTGCTGCGAGGATTTCGATGCTGCCGACGGTGAGGACGACGAAGCCCCAGAACACCAGCGCGTGCAGTGGACCGGCCACGGGATCACGCAGGATCTTCCGCTGCGCGATGCCTATCGAGAGAAGGTTCCAGGCCCGACGCGGGACGTCATTCCAGCGGGGTTCGTCCTTGCCCAGACGGAGGAACCGGTACATCCGCTGCGCGCTGAACGAAAAGCAGGCGAACGCAACGATCAGAACGAAAAGGAAGAGGACGTTGCCCGGGGCCATGATTTCAAGCTATGGCCGAGTAGCGACCGGCCACAGAGGCTCCTTCAAGACTCGAAAAACATTTCAACACGGGGGTCACGGAGGCAACCCGTTCTTCAAGAGCCTTTGGCACAAGGCAGGCCCCCGTGCCCACCGTGACCCCCGTGTTAAAATGTTTTCGGGTACTAGCGAATAACGCCTTGGTCAACCTTTCGCCTTGGCGTCTTTGATCGCTGCGGTCAGAGCGGGGACAACTTCGAAGACGTCGCCGACGATTCCGTAGTCCGCGACTTTGAAAATCGGTGCGTCCTTGTCCTTGTTGATCGCAACGATCGTTCGCGCGGTGCGCATGCCGGCCAGGTGCTGAATGGCCCCGGAGATACCAACGGCGACGTACAAGTCGGGACTGACCTGCCGCCCCGTCTGGCCAATCTGGTCACTGTGCGGACGCCAGCCTTCGTCCGTGACGGCACGCGTGGCGCCCACCGCAGCATTTCCGAACGCCTCAGCCAGTTCTTCCACCAGCTTGAAATTCTCGGGCGCTTTCAAGCCGCGACCGCCGCTCACGATTACGGGCGCGTCGGCGAGATCGAGCTTCCGAGCATCGCCACGAATCGACCCG
>DATMBT010000325.1:0-4581 GCA_035559475.1 Gemmatimonadaceae bacterium | reverse complement strand
GCCGACGTCAAGGCGTTGCGCAAACACCTCGGCGGCGACGCCGTCTGACCGATCAGCCACCGATCACGATCCAGTTGCTGCCGTTCCACCGGGCCAGCACACCGAACGTCCCACCACCGGCGATGACCGCGCCCGGCGTGTTGACCGTACTGTCCTCGATGTTGACCAGCATGCCGAGCACCCGATGCCCGTTGTGGCCGGCCACGGTGGAAGGCACAAGGCGGAGGAAGCCGCCGATCACGCCGCCACCGGTCGCATCGAAGCTGGCGCCGGGGCTCAAGGCGATGCCCCCGTTGAACGCGCTGATGTAGACCTTCCGCCCAGCGGACACGCCCGCATCGTTCTGGCAGTCAATCACGAAGTCGGTGCCAGTGCTGCTGATCTGCCAGCGCCGTTGACCGGCCGGGCCCGTGGGATTGATCAACAGCACGTGCGGCAGGAACACGGGATCGGCGCCGTCGCCCTGCGAACTGAGGACCTGGCCGAGCGGCGCCGTGGGCAAGGTCGCGCCCTCGCCGGTCAGCAGCGCCACGGCGATGTTCTGATTGTGCGAGAAGTCCGCAGACCCACTCCCCGCCACGAACGCGACCGGGACCTCGAACCAGTCGGGATACTCAATCACCGGGCCGGTGATGTCGAAGACCTGATAGTGCACCGCCAGGTCCTTGTCTTGAATCAGCAGGCGCGTGACCGGCAGCAGGCTGAAGAGGACATGGGCATCGAAGCCCTCGGCCGTGAGCCAATCGACATACAAGCTGGTCGCGTCGACCTGCACCACGGTGTTGTAGCGAATCTTCCCTGCGCCGGGATCGTTGGCCGCGGTCGATTGCGCATCGACGCGGTAGAAGAACACCGAAGAGGATCCGCCAGGGGGACCGGGCGGGCCGGTGTCGCCCTTCACACCCGTGGCCACTTCGATGACCGAGGTCGGCGGCGCGATGATGTCGATAATGGCGATGTCTTCAGGCATGGGCTTTAGACCGTCGCATCCAGCTGCAGCGTGACCGCGCCACCCACCGGCGTCTGCACATCGCCGTTGGTCCAGAGTAATTGGAGATCCCAGTGGGACGGCGTCGTCGTCAGCGTCTTCGACGCCGCCGCCGACAGCTCGACGTCGATGATATTCGGGAGCGCGATCGCACACGCCAGGGCGGTGACGAGCGTCCCACTATGCGACCGAATCTCAGAGGTCGCGGTCGCCTCGGTTAAGTCGACGGGCGAGGTTTTCGCCGCATCCGCCCAGAGGCGGAACTGCCAGCGATGGGTATCGCCACGGTAAATCGTCAATGGGTAGGTACTCGGCACTAGCCTGCCTCCTTTGCGGTCAGCGGTGATTCCGCGCGACCACGTAAATCACCAGGGCGAAGAGCACCAGAATGAGCGCGAGATTCTGGGTCTGATCAATGTTCATCGTCGTTCCTATCAGACGAGGAACAGGCTGGCAATCCAGCAGGCCAGGCCCGCGGACTGCCAGTTGATGCGCGGCGGCGGCGGCACGTTGAACGTCGAGACCACGAAGCACACGAACGCAAACATCAGGAGCAGGATGCGCAACGTCGGCAGGATCGTCATTGGGCCCTCCGTTCCGGGGTGATTTCTTCGTCGCCCTCGAGGTCGCGCAGGAGCTCGGCGAGGGCGAGCCGGTCCCGGTCAATCGCTTCGATCTCGCGCGTGACCGTCGCGATCCCCACGTGGTGCGTGACGCGCATCGCGAGCAGCCGCAGGCGCAGGCACAGGAAGTCCTGGTCGAGGGCGAGCAGCCAGGCGCGATCGTGGCGCTGGGCGTCGGTCATCGGGCCTCCGCGAACAGCGGCAGCGGCGCCGCCGGGACCCGCATCGGCTGCACGCCGGCCGTCGGTTCCACCCGAATGTCGACATGCGGCGCATCGGTCGGTCCGGCGTAGGACTTGGCCGCGACGAGCTCGCAGACCTGGGCATCGTCCCGATAGGCAATCCGCGTCAGCGCGTCGCCGATGGCGCGCACGGCCTTGTCCAGGTCGATCGCCTTCGTATGGGCCGTGACCCGCTTCGGCAGCGACTTCGGCCGCGGCAGATAGAAGGCGACCGTGAGCCGCACGCCGCCCTCGAGCAGCGCCCATCGCGGCGAGGTGGCCGCAATCGCCTGCGAGGCCCCGTCGGCGACGAGCCGTTGCCACTGCTTCAGGTTTCGATTGCTGTCGGTGATGATCGGCCGGTCCCAGCCTTTCGGCGTGAAGGCGCGTTTAGAGCCCATCGACTGGGCTACGCCGAATACCGTGAACGCCAGCGTCATCGGCGAAGACTCTTCGCGATGTTCGTCACCGCGCACGAGAGAAAGATCACGCCGATCGCGAGGATCCCGATCGCAATACTTTGGATGAGATCAGTCACAGCCACGTCCCGTCAGCGCGCCGCCCGCCGTTGCCGTAGCCCTTGACTGTCATCAGCCCCGGCGCGCACGTACACTCGAACCCTTTCAGATTGCCCATGTCCTCATCGGCGAGGCGGCCATCACCGTCCGTGAGGTTGCCGTACTGGCACGTCGCGATCGTTTCCCACACGGTGAGGTCGATCGGATGGCCGCGCCCGCTATCGCCCAGGCCCCAGAGCCCACCAGGCGCCAGGCGATCGAGGCAGTCAGTCGTGCGCGCCGCCATCATGCCGGCCGTCCACGCCGGGTCGCACTGGTAGATCACGCCGTCGACTTTCCCGTAGTTCGCGCGCCAGAAGTCAGTGGGCGTCTCGTCGTTCGCCTGCCAGCTGATGTAATGCGGGAAGAAGTGCAGCAGGATGCGACACCGCAGCCCAATCACTGCGGCATCGTGGTCGATCATCGCGCGCACGATCGACGGGCTCCAGTGATTGCACTCCCAGGCCGGCGTCTCGACTTGCATCGCGCCTTCGGCCAATAGCCGCTCGATCAGCGCGGTCGGATCGCTGAGATCGGGATCGGTCGGCGTGTAGTACTTCGAGCGCATCAGGTGGTGCACAAACAATCCCGCCTCGCGGCAGCGGACGCTCATCGCGACGTAGTCGTCCTCGCTCTGGCCGTGCGCGAATGAATCCTGCGGCGAGAGCGAAATATGCGAATAACCGTAGTCGCGATGCAGCCGCAGGATCGTCGCTTCCCAGTCGCGGCCGTAGCGGTCGAGGAAATACGTGAGGACGCGCGATTGTGCAGGCCCGTCGGCGCCGCCTTCAACCCGCGGCAGGCCCGGCAGCGTCAGCCCCCAGGCATCGCCGCGCCACCAGGTCACGTCGGCCTTCGCTGGTGGTTCCTCGCGCAGCACCGTGTAGACCGGTAGCGGTGCGCCCGTGTCGGGGTCGGTCGTGTCGGTGTCGAAGGGCGGCAACGGCGGCCGCACCACGGGCACGATCTCGGGTGGTCCCGACGGCGCGGACGAGAGCAGCGGCCAGGTGGTCGCGTAGGTCATGGTGCCTCCGATGTGGGCTCGCGGTCCCACTCACCAGTCGCGACCAGTCGAGCGCGGTGCTCGTTCGCGATCTTGATGGCGTGGGTGCCGTCGGTCGCCCAGATCGTGGCCTGCAAACAATCCTCGACGTTCTTGCCGATAAAGGCCGGAGCCCTGTGTCGGCGCCAAATCGTGACCTCCCCGGTGATTCCGTAGCCGCTGATGGCCGAGGGATCACACCGCTCGACGGTGCCGTCGCGCCGCATCCACACCAGCCACTGCGTGCGCCCGGCGTTGAGATCCTCCACCGCCGGATCCATCGGCCACTCAGCGACGGTCGCTTGGTTGTAGGTCTGCTCGCGATTGACCGCATCCGCGATCAGTCGCGCGTTGGCCTCCGACGAGAACACGCCCACCACGCGGTAGTCTGAATATTCGCCCTGCTCCACGATCCAGATCTTCATCGCGCTCACTCCGGATTCGGATCGCGCGGCCCACACGTCGAGCAGCACCAGCGTTGGGGGTCGCGGCTCTGGCACATCTTCGCGTTCTGCGGGTCAAACGGCGCCCCGCACCCTTCGCACCGAGGGGCGGTTTTGACCCACGCCGCGTACCACGCCGCGTCATCGTCTCTCGTCTTCGGGTCTTCCTTCGTCATTGGCGGAACTACTCCGGATTCGGCAACTGATCCGCGTAGGGCACGAGATACACTTGGCCGGCCGGCCCCACCGGCGCGTAGACCAGCCGATCGGGTTTCAACACCGCGCGCTCGTACGGCCCGTTCGCCCCCGCGGGCCGCGTCTGGATCGTCCCGTCCGGCTGCACGCTCAGCACCGTCGTCGTCCCCGCCGGATACGTCACCGTCACCAACTCGTCGCCGTCGAGGCGCGTGATCTGGTGCGGCCCGATCGCCACCACGTCCAGCCGCCTCGGCGCGTCCGTATCCGGGTCCGCGCTCTGGCCTTCGACGGTCGACAGCGCGGCGCGGATGGCCGCGGCCAGCACCTGGCCCGTCGGGTGCGCGTATGACGCCTCCCACGGCACGCGGACCACGACGGCGATCGCTGACGGGGGCGGGCGGTTCATGGGTATCGAGGGTCTCATGGGTCTCAACCTTCCATTCCAACTTCACGTTCACCGACGATGATCGCGACCGCATCGAACAACGTCCGCGGCGCCCGCTTCGCCA
>DATMBT010000324.1:0-5435 GCA_035559475.1 Gemmatimonadaceae bacterium | reverse complement strand
GACCTGCGCGACCGCTCCCTGAACGTATCTTCCGGCCCGGCTCGACAGTTCCCGACGCGCAAGTGAGCTTGCTGTTGTGACGAGTGACTCCCGTATCGACCGCATCCTGCGTCGCTGGTTGGTGGCGACCGCGATCTCGGTCGTCGCTACGATTGCGATTGGCGGCGCCACCCGGCTGACCGAAAGCGGCCTTTCCATCACCGAATGGCGGCCGGTGACCGGGGTCATCCCCCCGATGAACGCCGCTGCATGGCAGGAGGCGTTCGACCAGTATCGGCTGATCCCTGAGGCACAGACCGTTCACGCAGGGATTACGCTCGCCCAGTTCAAGGACCTGTACTGGTGGGAGTGGGCGCATCGGCTCTCCGGGCGAGTGGTAGGCCTGGTCGTTGTCATCCCGTTCCTGCTTTTCTGGCGACGCGGTTGGATCCGCCCCTCACTGTTTGTGCGATTGCTCTCGCTGCCGTTGCTCGTGGGGGCACAAGGCGTGCTCGGATGGTACATGGTGCGAAGCGGGCTGTCCGAACGAACGAGCGTGAGTCCGTATCGACTGGTCGCTCACCTTTCGCTCGCACTGCTGATCTTCGGCATAGCCGTGCGGACGGCAGCCGCGCTGGGGAGACGGCGCGGCGAGGGATCCCTTCGCGCTCCCCGCGCCGTGCGCACCACGGTTGTGCTTCTCACCGCAGCGGTTGTGGTAACCATGATGTCTGGCGGGTTTGTCGCGGGACTGGATGCCGGCCGGATCTTCAACGAGTTCCCGCTGATGGGCGGCAAGCTGGTTCCGGATGGCTACGGTGCCGTGGCTGGATTCCGTAACTGGTTCGAGAACCCCATCGCGGCGCAGTTCAATCATCGCGTGCTCGCACTCCTGGTGGCGCTCGCGACGTGGGGGGCGTGGTGGATGGCAGAGCGTCGCTGGCAAGCACACCTGCGTGGCTGGATGCGGCTCGCCGCGATTGTTGCCCTGATTCAGGTCTCACTCGGGATCACGACGCTCTTGCTGGCGGCGCCAGTTGGAATCGCGATGGCTCACCAACTCGGAGCGGTCGCCTTGCTCGCCGTGATGTTGCGGGCCGGCGTCGAGGCAACGGACACCAGAATCCAGTGATTACTGCTCTTCAGACGTCAGCCGTTCGCGCCGTGCGACATCGGTGATCCCTTTCACGCGCCGCACCGACTTCATGACCTTCTGCAGGTGCGCGAGGTTCTCGACTTCGACCAGCGCCGCTCCCGTCACGCGGCCATCGGTCGACCGCAGTTCCAGCGTCCGGATATCCGTGCCTGACGCGCTCACCGCCGCGGCAACGTCTGCGTAGAGCCCGCGCCGGTCAGTGGCTTCGAGGCCGAGCCTGACGAGGAATCGTTCGCCGGGCTGCTCGGTCCAGTCGATGTCGAGACGGCGCTCGGGTTCGTGCGCCAGGTGCAGCAGGTTCGGGCAGTCCGACCGATGGATGCTCACGCCACGCCCTCGCGTGACATATCCAACCACGGTGTCACCCGGCACCGGCTGGCAGCATTGTGCATAACGAACCATCAACCCGTCGGCGCCCTGGATCCTGATCCCGCGCGACGTGCCGCGCACGCGGTCCATCAGGCGCTCGAGCGCGGACGGCTTCGGCGGCGGTTCCGGCGACGTTTCCTGGTCCGGGTAAATCGCCTTCAACGCGTGCCCCACCGGCAGGTCCCCCTGCCCGACCGACGCGATCAGGTGTTGCCCGTCGTTGAGGTGCAGCGCCTTCGCCGCGCGCTCGATCGCCTCCTCGTCGAGCTTCGGGTACCGCCGCTTCCGTACCTCCCGCTCGAGAATCTCGCGCCCCACCCGCTCCGACGACTGGTTCTCTTCGTGCCTGAGCCACTGCCGGATCTTGTGCCTCGCCCGCCCGGTGTGCACGTGGGCCAGCCAGTCCCGGCTCGGCTTCGCGTTAGGCGACGTGAGGATCTCCACCGTTTCCGAGTTCCGGAGCTGACGGCTGAGCGGCGCGATCTTGCCGTTGACCTTCGCCCCGGCGCAGTGCTGCCCCACCTCCGTGTGCACCGCAAACGCGAAGTCGATGGGCGTGGCTCCCTTCGGGAGCTGGATCACGTCGCCGGTCGGCGTGAACACGAAGATCTCGTCCTGGTACAGGTCGAGCTTCAGGAACTCGAGGAATTCCGCCGGGTCCTTGGCGTCGAGCTGCAGCTCGAGCACCTGGCGGAACCACTGCAGGCGCTTATCCAGTTCGTCCGCCGACTTGGCGTCCGTCTTGTATCGCCAGTGGGCGGCGATACCGATCTCCGCCGTGCGGTGCATCTCCCGCGTCCGGATCTGGATCTCGTAGAGCTGCCGCCCCGGGCCGAACACCGTGGTATGGAGGGACTGGTACCCGTTCGACTTCGGCTGCCCGATGTAGTCCTTGATCCGCTCCTGCAGCGGCGTCCAGCCGTCGTGGATCACGCCTAACGCGTGATAGCAATCCGGGACGCTGTTGACCAGCACGCGGATCGCCAGCAGGTCGTAGATCTCCTCGTACGGGCGCTCCCGCTTTTCCATCTTGCGGAAGATCGACCACAGGTGCTTGGCGCGGCCGGTGACCTCGACATTCGGGATACCGGCGCTGACCAGCACGCGCTGCAGCGGTTCCACCATCTGGCGGATGAGCGCCTCGCGCTCCACCCGGCGAGCCTGCACGAGCTTCGCCAGCTTCCGGTACTCGTCGGTCTCCAGGAACTTGAACGCGAGGTCCTCCAGCTCCCACCGCATCTTCGCCATACCAAAGCGATGGGCAAGCGGCGCGTAGAGGTCGCGCGTTTCGAGCGAGATGCGACGCTGCTTGTCCTCCGGCAGGGAGTCCAGCGTTCGCATGTTGTGCAGCCGGTCCGCCAGCTTGATGATGATGACGCGCGCGTCCTTCGCGATCGACACCAGCAGCTTGCGGTAGTTCTCGACCTGCCGCTCCTCCGAACTGTGCAGCGGCAGCACGCCGATCTTCGTCAGGCCGTCGACGATCTGCATGATCTCGACGCCGAACTCCGCCTCGACCTCCTCGATCGTCACGGCGGTGTCTTCGACGACGTCGTGGATCAACCCCGCCGCGACGGTTACGGAGTCGAGCTGCAGCTCCGCCAGAATCCTCGCGACTTCGACGCAATGCGTGACAAAGGGATCGCCATTCCGCCGGAACTGTCCCTCATGCGCCGCCGCGCTGAATCGATAGGCGCGCGCGAGCAGCTCGACGTCGAGTCGTTCAAGACTCGGGTCGTCGGCCGACCAGCCGGGGATGATTTCGTTCTTGAGGGTTGAGGCCACGCGACCGCGGGTAGACGGGCAGACGGGTAGACGGGTTTGGGCTTGGGAACCAGTGGTTCCCGCCTGCCCGCCTGCCCGCTTGCCCGCCTACCCGAGTAGACCTGATTCAGCAAAGGAGGCATATCGCCCCCTTCCAATGATTACATGATCGTGTACCGGAATGTCGAGCAGCCGGCCCGCGGCAACCAGCTGCGAAGTCACTTTTCTGTCGTCCGGCGACGGCATCGGATCGCCGCTCGGGTGGTTATGGACCAGGATGATCGAGGCCGCCCGCTCGGCAATCGCCTCCCGGAACACCTCGCGGGGATGCACGAGCGACGCGCTCAACAACCCGCGTGTTACCGTGATGTCCCGCTCCAGGCGGTGCTGTGTGTCCAGCACGGCGACGTGGAATTCTTCCACCGGCAGGTCTTCCAGGCGAGGCGCGAAGAGTCGGTAGACATCCATCGGGCCGGAAACCTGCTCGCCGATGCTGCGAGACTCCGACGCCAGCCGGCGACCCAGTTCAAGCGCAGCGTGAAGTACGATCGCTTTCACGGGCCCCACACCATTGATGGCCCGGATCGCCGCCACTGGCGAGGATGCAAGGCGCCGCAGCGAACCGCCGTTCCGGGCGAAGACCTGCTGGGCCAGGTCCAGCGCTGAGCGCCCGCCACCTCCGTTGCCAAGTACGATGGCAAGGAGTTCAACCGCGCTGAGGGCCGACGCACCAAGCCGCGTCAGTCGTTCACGCGGTCGCTCGGCGGGCGGCATTTCGCTGATCCTGAGCGCGCCGGCCGTCAGGACTTCAGGGTCTTCAGGATATGGATCGGTCATGGCTACAAGCCATAACACGTCGTCAGGCGCGGTCCATCATCCTCTCATCGCGCGTGGTAGCGCCGCGACGCATTTCCGGAGGGCAGATGGCGGGTGGCGGAGGTCAGAGGAGACAAGCGCGACCAGTCGTGAACGAGCAATTACCGCCATCTGCCGTCCGCCATCCGAGCCGTCAGGCTCCATGGCACTTCTTGTACTTCTTCCCTGATCCGCAGGGACACGGATCATTTCGGCCGACGGTTGACCAGTCGACACTCCCACTCGCCCCGCCAACCGTGCTCGCGCCAGCGATGCCCTTCCCGCCCTCGAAGTCAGACAGCTTTTTCGCGCGACCAGCACCGACCACGGTCGGGTCCCCGCGAGCCACGGCCGGTCGCTGCGCTGGTTCCGAGGCACGCGAGTCGCCGTCGCCGTTCGGTTCAGTCGCGCCACGCGACGTTTCCGCTACCGGTTCTTCGGATGGAACGTCCTCGAGCACTCCCGTCGCGTTGTAGCGGCGAGTCGGACGACGACCGCCGTCGCCATCGGGGCCGAGTGCCGGCGGCGGTGGAGGCGGTGGCGCGTTGAATACGAGCTGCGCCCTGAGGAAACGTTCCGTGAATGTCGTGTGGATGTCACCCATGAGGTCCACGAACATCGTGTACGCTTCCTGCTTGTACTCGATGAGCGGGTCCTTCTGGCCCCACGACCGGTAGTGAATCGCCCCGCGAAGCTGGTCCAGGTCGTAGAGATGATCCTTCCACTTCTCGTCCAGCACGTTGAGCATAACGAGTGAGAGCAGCCGCGAGCTGAAGCCCTGCCCCTGCTCGTCGCGCACTTCGTCCAGCGCCTTCTCTTTCGCGTCAAATGCCTTGCGCGCTGCCTCAACCGACGCCTTCGAGATCCCATCGAGCGTAACTGGGGGATCGTCGCCCTCGAGCTCGGGCACCACCAGCAGGTAGTGCATGAGCAGTTCCTGCTTCAAGAGGCCGTAGTCCCACTCCGTCTGGGTCTCGTATTCGGCCAGCAGGTCCGTCACGCGTTTCTCCAGCGCCTTGTCCACCATCTTCAGCGCCTCGGCGCGCAGCTCCTCGCCGCCTTCGAGCGCAAACGAGCGGAGTGAGTAAATCACCTCGCGCTGCTGGTTCATCACGTCGTCGTATTCCAGCAGCCGCTTACGGGCCTGGAAGTTCTGCAGCTCGACGCGCTTCTGCGCCGATTCGATCGAGCGCGTGATGAGCGGGTGCGTGAGGACCTCGCCGTCTTCGGCGCCCATGCGGTCCATCAGCTTCGCGATGCGCTCGGAACCGAAGAGGCGCATCAGGTCATCTTCGAGTGACAGGAAGAACTG
>DATMBT010000323.1:0-3132 GCA_035559475.1 Gemmatimonadaceae bacterium | reverse complement strand
CAGGGGAAGGGCATGATCGCCTTCATATATGAGGGCGAGCCGCTGGATCCCGAACACGGGGGACCGGCGCGTCTTCTCGTGCCCCACCTCTACTTCTGGAAGAGCGCCAAGTGGGTGCGCGAGCTGCGATTCATGCAAACCGACCAAGCTGGCTTCTGGGAATCGCTCGGCTATCACATGTACGGCGACCCGTGGCGTGAGCAGCGATACACCGGAGATCCGTGACGAGTACGGCCACTCCGGCTGCCCGTCGGGTCGCGTGGCGACCCGCGACGGTAGCACAAATCATCGAGGAAACTCCCACTGCGCGAACGCTCGTGCTTGACGTTCAGGACTGGCCGGGTCATCGCGCCGGTCAGCATGTGGATGTCAGGCTCACCGCGGAGGACGGCTATCAGGCGCAGCGGAGCTATTCCATCGCATCGGCGCCGAGGGACGTGGCACTGGCGCTCACCGTCGAACGTCTCGAGGACGGCGAGATTTCATCGTACCTGTGCGGCGACGTGCGGGTGGGAGATCGCTTCGAGTTGCGTGGTCCTGTCGGCGGCTACTTCGTCTGGGACGTGGACGACGGCGGGCCGTTACTGCTGGTGGCAGGCGGGTCCGGGATCGTTCCGCTGATGGCGATGCTGCGACATCGCGCGTCGTCTGTGACCGACGAAAGCACGCGCCGCGCGCTGCCTGCCCGGCTGCTGTACTCGTCGCGCCGCTGGAGCGACGTCATTTACCGTGACGAGCTGGAGCGACTGGTCGCGAGCGATCCAACGGTGCAGGTGACGCACACGATAACGCGTGAGCCGCCACAGGACTGGACTGGTTTCCGCAGGCGCATCGACCGAGCCATGCTGGTGGACGTGGCGTGGCCGCCTGACGAGCGCCCACGCGCATATATCTGCGGCCCGACGCCGCTCGTCGAGACAGTCGCATCGGAGCTCGCGGCGTTAGGCCACGAGCCGGCATTCATCAGGACGGAACGGTTCGGTCCCACCGGCAATCCATAGCAGTGAGGAGAATCCCATGACCGCGAACGCAGGCACGTCCGACAACATGCGGCTGGATGGAAATGCAGCCGCGGGTCTCCTCAGCGAAATCTTCGCCCGCGACGTCACGGTTGCGCGCGCGACCTGCGCCGGCTGCGGTCGGGCTGACAGTATCGGCGGGCTTCACCTCTACGCACAGGACATGGGCGCGGTGCTCCGCTGTCCCGGGTGCACTGCGGTGGTCGTCCGCGCGACGCGAACCACGACGCACCTGTGGATCGATGCGACTGGGGCACGCTGGATCGCGATGCCGCTCACGTGAGCGGTCGCACGGTGGGGTTGCGCCCTTCTTCGAACGTCTCCAGTGAGCTTTGAGCTTCTGGGGCGGGTAGCCACGTTTGCGCTGCCGGTCGTCTACCTCGTCGGCATACTCGCCGCCATCGACGCCATCATGAGAACGCGAACGGCCCAGGGAGCAACCGCCTGGGCTCTCGCACTCGTCCTCATCCCGTTTGTTTCGCTCCCGCTCTATTTCATCTTTGGCCGGATCAAGTTCGAGGAGTATGTGGAGGCGCTGCGGAACCTCGACGCCGAGCTCCAAACCAAGGTGGAGGAAGCGCGAGGCAGTTCGCTCATGGATGTTGTCGTTCCGATCGAGAACGAGCCGGATCCGCGGACGCGCGGCGAGCTGCGTGCCTTTCAGGTGCTGGCGACCGCTCCCATGACGAACGGCAACTCGGCCAGGCTTCTCGTGAATGGAGAGGCGACGTTCAACGCCATCTTTGCCGCCATCGACGCCGCGCAACAATACGTCCTGGCGCAGTTCTATATCATCCACGACGACAAGGTGGGCAGGCGATTCAAGGAGTGCCTGATCGCCGCGGCGCGTCGCGGCGTCGCCGTCCACCTGCTCTACGACGACGTGGGGAGCTCGTCGCTGCCGAGTCGTTATCTCGGGGAGTTAGGCGCCGCCGGCGTAGAGGTGTCACGGTTCCGTGGATCGCGGAGCTGGCTGGGGAGATTTCGCCTCAACTTCCGGAACCACCGGAAAATCGTGGTGGTCGATGGGAAAGACGGGTTTACCGGCGGACTGAATGTGGGAGACGAATACATCGGCTTCGATTCACGCATCGGCGGATACCGCGACACACATCTCGCGCTGACCGGTCCCGCGGTACTCGGCCTGCAGTATTCGTTCATCCGCGACTGGTACTACAGTCGGAAGGCAGTGCCGCCACGCCTTCGTTGGGCGCCGGAGCAGGCGGCAGCCAACCAGCGCGCGCTGGTCCTGGCGTCAGGCCCGGAGGACAACCTCGAGCGATGCGGCCTTCTGTTCACGCACGCGATTGAAAGCGCCGAATCGCGCGTGTGGATCGCGACACCGTATTTCGTGCCTGACGGGCGCGTGCTTGGTGCGCTGCAGCTCGCGGCGTTTCGTGGCGTCGATGTCCGGGTAATCATGCCGCGGAAGAGCGACAACTTTCTTTTCACCGTCGTGCCGTACGCGTACCTTCCCGACCTCACGCGCGCCGGCGTGAAGGTGTTCATCTACGAGAAATGTTTCATGCACCAGAAGGTGATGCTGGTGGATGATGATTATGGCGCGGTGGGGACGGCAAACCTCGACAATCGTTCGTTCCGGCTCAACTTCGAGGTCACATGCCTGGTGAGTGACCCCGGGTTCTGCCGGGAAGTTGAAGCTATGCTCCTCGCGGACTTCGAGCACACGACGCAGTTGACTGAGGAGGACCTTACGAAACAGTCGTTTGGGTTCCGATTGATGACCCAGGTTACACGACTGTTGTCGCCAATCCTGTAGTAGAACGATTTACGCGGGTACGGCCGGAACACGGATCACGCGGGGTTGCACGGATGAACGCCGTTGAGCACGCGCTGGAGGGCCCGCCTGCTCTTGCCCGTCTGCGAGTAATGCCTGTTCCGGGCCCTCCAGCGCGTGCTCCATCAGTGTTGATCCATGAAACCAGCGTGATCCGTGTTCACGCTTTACCAGTCCTTATCGTAGTGACGCGGAGCCGGGCGTCGACTACCGTCACTCCGGTCGCGTGCACGAGGACCGGATTGAGGTCCAGTTCCGCGATCTGGGGCAGGTCCTCGACCAGTGCGCTGACGCGGAGGATCGTGTCCACCAGCG
>DATMBT010000322.1:0-3289 GCA_035559475.1 Gemmatimonadaceae bacterium | reverse complement strand
ATAGCTGTGTGTTGTCCCGCCACCGCGTGATCCGGCTGTAGATGTACGACGTCGTCAGGCGCAGCTGGTCCGACGGCCGGAAGTCGACGTCAGCCGTGAAATCGGAGCGATGTGCCGGTGCGGTCTCGAAGAAGTCGACGTCGCGACCGATGAATGACGTGAAGCGGCCGGAGAAGGAGCTGTATTGGGGGGTGATCACCCGGAACAACCCATACAACGCCTGCGTCCGCGGCGACGGCGTAAATGCTACGGTGTCGTTTGGCGTCTCCACCGAATACGAGGCATACCGCCGCGGATCGAACAAAAACGATTCGGTGACCGGCGTCAGGCTCACGATCCACCCGCCGCGCAGGTTGAGCACGTTCTCCAGCTGGAACTTCGTCTCCTGCACACCGGCGGCGTTCCAGAACTTGTCGTACAGCCAGAGCCCATCGAGTCCCTGGCGGATCAACCAGGTCTCGAGGAAACTCCCCGGTTTTCCATAAAACGAGATCCGGTTGTAGAAGCTGCCCTTCACGAAATCGTTGCGGGGCACGAAGCCGCTCGAAGCGGCAAACTCCGGCGACACGCCGTTGAACGAATACAGGAAGCCGTACTTCAAGCCCGTTCGGTTCGATGAGAAGTTGAAGAGCGGCCCATTGCGTGAGCCTGACGGATCGCGTGTGGCGCTGGCGGCGACGTGTCCGTTGAAGGAGTACTCACGCTTGAACAGGATGCGTGTGTCGGCAGCGGCGACGCGATTGTAGAAATCGCCTTCGGTCCGGTCGGTCAGCGTGAACCCGACGTTGGAAGCGGTCATGATGTCGCGCCGGACACGCAGCAGGTTGTACCAGGGCCGCTCCTCGCCCGTCAGTGATGCGTCGCGGCTGTCGATGGCGGACATCATCGCCACAGACATGTTTCCGAACTTCCCCGACGCCTTCACCGCCGCATCCGGTTGCAGAAGGCGTCGCGTGTAGATCAGGAGGTCCGGGGTCTCGAACTGCTCGATGCCGTCCACGAAAAACGGCCGCTTTTCCGGGAAGAAGAGCGCGAAACGCGCATCACCCGCGATCTGGGCCGCATCCGCCTCCACCTGCGAGAAATCCGGCCTGACCGTGGCGTTGATCGTGAGGTTCGGGATGACTCTCCATCGGAGGTTTCCGCCTAGCGAGTAATCCGTGTTCGTGGACCACCCGGTGGCGAGCTGCTGTCCGCCCCGCACAGAGGTAAACTCCGGGGTGATCTCAACCACCTGGTCGCGCCGCAGGCCGGCAAAGCCGCTGAGCGTTCCGGATTGCGTCAGCAGCGATGACGCACCCCGGCGTGCCGGTGTCCACGTCTGCTGGTAGCCGGAGTGCTGGACGAAACGGATGGCCTGGAAGGCCCAGTTCTGCGGATCAGTGCCCTGGAACCGGATGCTGGTGAGCGGGATGCGCATCTCGATCTCGTATCCGGTCTCCGTGACGTGACCCCTGGAGTCGAAGACGAAGTCGGTGCTGAGGTCGATGTTGGCTGGCGGGTTGCCGCCGAAGGTCTGGCCCCGCACGTTAGGCGCACCCGAGCTGCCACCATCAGTGCGCGTTCCGTCGGCCTGCACGCCCAGTGGATTCACGCCGAAAATGAACGCTCGGCGCCGGTCGTTGAACGGGTCGATCAGGAGCTGTACGTAATCGTCGCTGTCGATGCGGTCGCGCGCGGCCAGCGTCGCATGTACGGGACCGTGCGTCTCGAACGCGCGGATGCCGAAGTAGATCGCCGACGTGGAATACCAGACGAGGACCTCGGTGGAGTCCTGCGCCGGCCGGCCGTCAAAGGGCAGGTAGCTCGAGAACCCCGTGAGTCGCGACGCCCGCTGCCACGTCGGTTCGTCGAGAACGCCGTCTATGGTTACAGAGTTCTCGAGGCTCGGCACTCGCGCTGCGAGTTCCCCCTTTCTTCCATGGAACGTCGACTGAGCATGCGCGGTCGCGCGCCAACCGAAAGCCAACCCAAGGGCGATCGTCAGGACGCGACAGGTCTTGCGCACAAGCGAGGTCTGGTGGAAGGGACCGGCGGTCGGAACGGCTGCAAAGGATACCGCCCGGTCACACGCCCGGCGAGGGAGATTTCGCGCTTCTGGACGCTGGTGCGCGCAATGCCTACGTTGGCGCCAGGGAGAGATCTGCATGAACCGACGCAAGGCAATCCGTACCATCGGCGCGACCGCCGTCGCACCTGCCCTTATCCCGATGCTGGCCGAAGAGCGCGCCACGCACTCCGCGGGGCGGCTCAAGCAGTCCGTGTCGTACTGGCCGTATGCCCGCATTCCGCTCGCGCAGTTCGCGAAGGAGGCGAAGCGCATTGGCCTCGCTGCGATCGACTTGCTCCAGCCCGAGGAGTGGCCCGTGGTTCGCGACGCGGGGCTGGTCAGCTCCATGGGATACCCGTCAAAACGCCGGGATTTCCTGACGCGCGGCTTCAACAATCCCGCCAATCACGACCTGCTCGTGGACGAGATCGAGAAGACACTGCCGCTGGCCGCGGCCGCGGGCGTGCCTAACGTGATCGCGATGTTCGGGAACCGCGGCGGCATTCCTGATGACCGGGGTGCCGACGCGTGCATCGCCGGCCTGTCGCGTGTGAAGGCGAGCGCCGAGCGGCACGGCGTCACCGTGTGTGTGGAGCTGCTGAACAGCAAGGTGGACCACAAGGATTACATGGGTGATCGCACGCCGTGGGCGGTGAAGGTGATGCAGGGAGTGAATTCACCGCGCGTGAAGCTGCTGTACGACATCTACCACATGCAGATCATGGAAGGAGATGTCATCCGCACGATTCGCGACAACCTGGCGCACATCGCCCACTTCCATACAGGTGGCGTGCCGGGCCGGAACGAAATTGACGACGGCCAGGAGCTGAACTACCGCACCGTGTGCACCGCGATTGCCGACGCAGGGTTCACCGGCTATGTGGCGCATGAGTTTGTTCCGAAGCGGGACCCACTGACGTCGTTGGCTGAAGCGGTGAAGCTGTGCGACGTATAGGGTACGGGGTACCGGGCACGGGGTACGGTGAAGCATGACTGCGCACAACGGAAACGGCGATAACGACTATTTCCAGCGCGAGGAATTGGACGAAGAATTCCCGCTGGGTGACGGCACGGCCGATATCGAAGCGGCCATTGAGTGTCCGTACTGCGGAGCGTCAGTCGAGATCGCGCTCGATCCGGGAAGCGGAACCGAGCAGGATTATGTCGAGGACTGTGAGGTCTGCTGCCAGCCCTGGCAGGTCGTGGTTCGCTACGATGACGAAGGCCACGCCGAGGTCA
>DATMBT010000321.1:0-7830 GCA_035559475.1 Gemmatimonadaceae bacterium | reverse complement strand
GATCGTCCTGGCCGCCATCGGGATCCACGGCGTCCTGAGCTATACGGTGGCACAACGTCGCCACGAGCTGGGCATCCGCGTCGCGTTAGGCGCCACACCCGAGCGCGTCACGAGTCTGGTACTGGGGCAGGGGGCACGGCTCACCGTCGCGGGCCTGGTGATCGGCGTGGTAGCAGCGTTCGCCCTGACCCGCGTCCTGTCGACACAACTCTACGGGGTCTCTGCCACCGATCTCACGGCCTTTGCGGCGGTGCTTCCTGTGTTGGCTGCGGTCGCTCTTCTGGCCACCTGGCTGCCAGCGCGGCGTGCCGTGCGCCTCGATCCGCTCGAGGCGATGCGCGACTAAGCCAGCTCAGAGCTTCGAGCTCAGAGCTCAGACCCACCTCTGAGCTCTGACCTCTGACCTCTGGCCTTCGGCTCCTAAGTACCGAAACACCCGTTGCGTGGGTAGCGTAGTCCAGTCACCATGCGCACCCTCGAAGCTGTCCGTCTCGCCCTTGCCCAGATCCGCGTGCAGAAGCTCAAGAGCTTCTTCACGCTCATCGGCGTGACGATCGGCGTCATGTTCCTGATCGCCGTCGTCTCGATCGTCGAGGGGATGGGGCGGTACATGGAAGAGGACCTCGTCGGCAAGATCATCGCCAAGGGAAGCTTCGAGGTCCGCTACCGCCCGAACATCCAGCTCGGCGATGTCGATGAAGCGGAATGGCGCTCATGGCGCAACCGCCCCCGCATCACAGAAGACGACGTCGAACCCGTCGTCGCCGTCCTCGCGCCGGCAACTCGATGGGCCATGCTTGGCAACGCCCAGCTTTCCGCCGAGTCCCGGTATGGGAGGGTCCGTCGGGTCGAGGTCAACTGCGTCTCCGAGCAGTGGTTTTCCATCAAGAACATGGGACTCCAGACCGGCCGGTTCCCGACGACACAGGAGTACCAGCTCGGTTCACCGGTAGTCGTCATCGGTGAAGACGTGAAGACGCATTACTTCCCGAATCTCGATCCCATCGGGCGAGAGCTTCGCATCGCCGGCATCCCGTACCAGGTCATCGGCGTTGCCGAAAAGCAGGGCAGTTTCTTCGGGATCTCGGCCGACAAGTTCGTCGTGGTGCCTTTCGCGGCGCCGGCGCACCGCCTGGTGAACCGGTTCAAGGTGATCGACGCGATCATCGTGAAGTCGGACAACGAGACCGCGATGCAGGCGGACATGGAGGACGTGCGCGAACTGATGCGCGCCCGGCACAAGCTGCGCCCGGCGCAGCGCGACGACTTCACCCTCCAGACCTCCGATTCGGCGCTGGCGTTCTGGAAGAAAATCCAGGGCTACCTCGTCATCGCCGGGGTCGCGTTTCCCGCCATTGGCCTGGTCGTCGGCGCCATCGTCATCATGAACATCATGCTGGTCGCGGTTGCCGAGCGGACGCACGAAATAGGGATCCGTAAGGCGTTAGGCGCGCGGCGCCGCGACATCCTCAGGCAGTTCCTGGTTGAATCCACGACGCTGAGCGCGGTCGGCGCGATCTTCGGCATCCTCATGGGCATCGGCGTGGCCAAGGGAGTCGAGGCGGTGTCCCCGCTTCCGGCCGCGATCGCGATCTGGTCGGTCTTCGTGGCGGTCGGCGTCGGCATGGGAGTCGGTGTCATCGCCGGCGTGTATCCCGCCAGCCGCGCGTCGCGACTGGACCCGGTGGCATCCCTCCGCAACGAGTAGCCCGTGCTGACGAACCTGAGGCCCCTGGGCGAGGGTGTGGTGATCGCGATCGACGCGCTGCGCGCCAACAAGGTCCGCGCCGCGCTCACCATTCTCGGCATCGCCATCGGCGTCTTCGTCGTCGTGATCATGTCGGCGGCCATCCACGGGATCAACTCGGGCGTCAGCGCCGAATTCGAGCGCGCGGGACCGACCACGTTTTTCGTCAACCGGTTCCCGATCACGTTCGAGGCATGCGACGACAGCGAGGAGACCTGCAAGTGGCGTAACAACCCGCCCTTTACGATCGCGGAATCCGAGGCGATCCGTCAGCTGCCGTCGGTCCGCAACGTGACCATGCGAACCGGCATCGGTGCGTCGGTGAAGTACCGCGACCGGCAGTTATCCAGCACGGGCGTCAACGCGTATTCGGCTGGCTGGCTGGAGGTCGACGGTGGTGACATCGCGCGGGGACGTGACTTCACGCCGGCCGAGGACGTGGCCGGCGCTCGCGTGGTAATCATCAACGACGCGATGGCGAAGCGTTTGTTCGGTGAGAGCGAGCCGCTCGGCAAGGTCATCATGATCCGCAACGTGCCCTTCGAGGTGATCGGCATCTACAGTTCTGGTAGCTCGTTCATGGGAGAGGGCGAGGAGCCTCGCGCGACCGTGTCCCTGACGGCCGGTCGCCGAAGCCTGAACGCCAACATCGACTGGTCCGACCTGACGGTGAAGCCGCGTGGTGACGATCGAGACGGCGCCATCGACGACGTCACGGCCGTGTTGCGCAGCTTGCGCGGACTGCGACCGGCTCAACCTAACGACTTCGCGATCATCACCCAGGACAAGCTCTTCGAGACGTGGGGGAAGCTGACCGGCATCTTCTTCCTCGTGATGTTCGTCCTCTCCGGCGTGGGCCTGATCGTGGGCGGCGTGGGCGTGGTGGCGATCATGATGATCTCGGTCACCGAGCGCACGCGGGAGATCGGCGTGCGGAAGGCGCTGGGCGCCACGAGGCGCGTGATCCTCTGGCAGTTCCTGGTGGAAGCGGTGACGCTGACCGCGATCGGCGCGGTCGCGGGTCTCGTCGGCGGCTGGGGCGTCTCGGTCGTGATTCGCAGCGCCACCCCGGTCAACGCCTCGGTGCCGCCGGGCGCGATCCTCGCGGCGTTAGGCGCGTCGTGCCTGACGGGGATCCTGTTCGGGATGCTGCCGGCGACCAAGGCGTCGCGCCTGGATCCGGTCGAAGCGCTGCGGTACGAATAACTCCAGCATAACAATTCCTGCCTTCCGGGAAACGGTGAAGGGTCAGGAGCCAGGTCGATTTGTGCAGCACCTTATCAGCCCCGGGTTCACCCTGTGCGCCCCTGTGTCCCCTGTGGTTAAAGGTTTTACGGGACTCTGGCACCTGCGGGACACAGTCGAAGTGTGGCGGAACTGCGGCACCGTGTAGCGCCGAGACAAGTCGGGGGCCGAAGGTGCGTTAGGCGTCTGTTCCGGAGTCCCTCAACCGGAACGACCAATGAGCCCCGCACGATTCTCTCGAGCAATCGCTGTCCTCCTCGCCGCCGCGTGCGGCACAAACGGCACCGCGCCGACGGCGCCGGAGCATCGTAACGACAACCCGGCGGCCGACACGACCGTGGTGCCGTCGCCGGCGTACGAATACGAGTTCGGGGCAAAGTTCGAGCCTCCAAAGGGGCGCGTCGTTCACGGCATGGGGCAGTGGGTCAACGGCAATCCGCAGTACCAGGCGATGTTGCCGGCGTCGCAACAACCGGCATCGGAGCTGACGTTCATTTCCATCGGTGACACACCGCGTCCGTGGAATCCCGCGGAGATCGCCGCGAACATGGCGGCCGTCAGTGCAGCCGGCCGGATTCCGTCCATGGACCTCGCCTTACGAGGCTTGCAGCCCATGCCGGCGGTTTATCAGCAACTCGCGGACAAGACCTACGGAATCGACAGCCTCATCGCATACAGCACGCTATACGACGCCCGCATCCAGAGTTTCATCGATGTCGTCCGCGCGCACGGCAAGCCGGTAATGCTGCGCATTGGCGGTGAGTTCAGTGGTTGGTGGAACGGCTATCACCCGTACGCCTATCCCGTCGCGTTCCGGAAGATCGTGAACATGTTCCGCGCCAGTGGAGTCACCAACGTGGCGTTCGTATGGTGTTACGAACCGGCCGCGGCCGATGATTTTGATGCCGTCGACCCGAATGGCAATGCGAAGTGGTATCCCGGCGACAGCTACGTCGACTGGTATTCGATTGACCTGTTTGCCGCGCACGACATCGGCGGCGCGCTGAGTGCCCACGGCGCGGCTACGGCCTTCGGTCGCACGATGAAGTTCCTCGACATGGCGGTCGCGCACCGGCGCCCCGTGGTCATCGCCGAGAGCTCACCGAGCCAATACGACCTGGGTAGTGCGACCGGAGCGACAGGCGCGTGGAGCCAGTGGTTCGATCCCTACTTTGCGCTCATCGAGTCGCGGAGCGAGATCAAGTGGTTCCACTACATCAACTATGACTGGACGAAGTCGGCGTATTATGTCGCCTCAGGGTGGAAGAACAACGACATGACGCTGAGTGCCTCGGTGTCCGCGCAATACAAAGTGGAACTCGCGAAGCCAAAATACCTGCACGCGGGTGAGTTACACCTGCTGCACAAATAGCGTGCACGGCACGTTTCGCGACCCTGTAAAACGGGGATCGCTGCGGGACCAGGAAGAAGCGCTCTGGCGCGACACGCATGGTGTTTACAACTTCAATGTGTGAAGCAGAGAATCGCGCTCCTCCTTGTTGGACTGGCGGCTGCAACACCCGCCGCTGGTCAACGCAGCCTGCACTGGCGCGATGTGAACGTGGTCGCGCGGCTCGACGAACAAGGCACGCTGCGGGTGGTCGAGACGCAGACCATGGTGTTTACCGGGGACTGGAACGGCGGTGAGCGGCGGTTCGACGTGCGACCGCGCCAGCGATTCCGGTTCATCGGCATGCAGCGCCTGGATTCCACCGGCGCGACGCGCGCGATGCGCGAAGGGGACCTCGGCCAGGTTGACGGGTTTGCCTTCACGGATCCACACACGCTTCGCTGGCGGAGCCGCCGGCCTTCGGATCCGCCGTTCAGCGAAACCGCGATCACCTACGTGCTCGAGTATACGCTGTCGAACATACTCGTTCCCGAAGGTGAGACGTTTCTGCTCGCTCACGACTTCGGGTTCGCGGATCGTGCCGGGGTGATCGAGAATATCACCGTGAAGCTGGAATTGAGTTCCGACTGGCAGCCGACGATGGCGTACAGCGGCACCTATCAGGGACGGAACCTGCCTCCTGGTGAAGGCTTTGTGGTGCGCGTTCCGATGCGGTACTTCGGGAGCAAGGTGCCTGAAGTGAGCACGGGCGCAGCGCCGATCGAGCGAGCCATTCTCGCTGTGGTCTCACTCCTGCTGCTCGCCAGCTTGGGCCGGCGCCTCTATGATCGCGAGCGCGCCATGGGCCGGCTCGATCCGCTCCCGACTCACTCCCCGATCGATGAGAAGTGGCTCGACGAGCACCTCTTCACGCATCTCCCCGAAGTCGTCGGCGCCGCGTGGGACAACCGGACTGGCGAATCCGAAGTCGCCGCCGTCCTTGCTCGACTCTGCGGCGACGGACGCATGAAGAGCGAGGTGCAACCGGGCGGCATGTTCAAGGAACCCGCGCTTTACCTCGAACTGCTCGTCGACCGCGATCGATTCCACGGCCACGAACGGCGACTGGTCGATGCGCTCTTCGAGCCCGGTGAGCGCACGACCGACACGGCAAGCATCAAGGAGCGCTACAAACAGTCGGGTTTCGATCCGGCGGAGAAGATCAGGAAGCCGCTTGCGGAACTCGTGAAGGGACTGGTACCGGGCAAGGCGCCGTCAAAGCCGCCGGCACTTCCGTCACTATTGGCGTTCCTCGGCGCGGTTGGATTGCTCATCGCCGCGATCGTGCGCGAGCCGGCTGACGCACCGGTGGTATTCGGCGGCGGTGCAATCATGATCGTCTGCTACTTTGTCGCGCTGGGTGGCGCAGCGGTCTGGCGCAACCGGATCCACGACGTCCGCGCTTCGGCGATCTACTTCCTGGTGCCGATGGGGATCTCACTGGCGGGCCTGCTTTTCCTGCTCGCGTCAGGCATCACGCAAGCGAGTTCGCTCGCGCTGGCCGGTCTTTCGGTGCTTTTCGTTTCTTTCGCCAACAGCGTCCTCAACCAGGCGCGCACGCGCGAAAGCCAGGAGCGCATCGCGCTCCGCCGCCGCCTGTCGGTGGCTCGTCAGTTCTTCATCGACGAGCTCGGACGTGATACGCCGCAGCTCCAGGATTCCTGGTTCCCGTACCTGATTGCGTTCGGGCTCGGGAAGCACATGGACAAATGGTTCCAGGCGTTCGGTGGTGTGTCCGACCAGGCGATCGTACACAGCGGCCACTCGTCAGGCAGCAGTGGCGGAAGCTCGGGCAACACTGGCGGCTGGAGCGGCTTCGGTGGCGGTGGTGGTTTCAGTGGTGGCGGCGCCAGCGCATCGTGGGCCGCTGCCGCGGGCTCGATGGCTGCCGGGGTTTCCGCGCCGAGTTCATCGAGTGGTGGCAGCAGCTCGGGCGGAGGTGGCGGGGGAGGAGGAAGTTCGGGTGGGGGAGGCGGCGGCGGTTGGTAGATACGCAAACCAGCCGATCGGTCTACGGTACCGTCGTCCCGATAGTACGTGCGCTCAAGTAGAACGCCCCATCAGCCGGCACCGTTATCCCTGTCATGACCCCGGCCCATTTCGACCTCGTGCTGTTGAACAGGTATCGACCGTCGAAGAGATCGAGCACCCCACCGCCGCCCACCCACCAGTTCGTCGCGATACCCGATCGAATGGCGAACTGCGTGTCCCACCCGATGGCGGCACTCAGGTCCGGCATTTCCACGTCGTACGCATTGCCGGCGCCGAGGGACCCGCGCGACGCATAGAGGCTGAAGAAGCGCGCCGTGGTCGTCTGCGTGACATCGACCGCCAGGCCGCTGTTGTATTCGTTCGGCAACGTCCCCTGCGCCCGCAACCTGCCGGTCGCAACCGCCGACACCGTGGCCGCCGGCATCGCTGGCCCGAAGGCGATGGTGCGATCGCCTAACGTGCGTCCATAGGCAACGATCTGCCTCGTTGCCCGCTGCGGACTGCTCGGCACCGGGCCAACCGTTGCCACGGTCGCAATCACCTGGTGCAGGTCACCCGCTACCGTGTTCGCGAGCGGGATGCCGTACACCGTGCGCGCCGTAGCTGCGCCGTCCACCGCCGGGATCGCCGTGAAGCTGCCCGTGCTCCCGCCCGCGGTGGTGAAACTCTGGCTGATGCTGAACGCCTCGCCATTCGTGTTTCCGAAGTTCCAGGTCGCCACCGTTGGCGCGAACGACTCGGCCGCGTTGAAGTCGAGCACCGGGATAGTCCCGCCTGACGCGGGATTCAATCCGCGCCGGATGATCATGCGATCGACCGGGATCGCCGATGGCACAATGATCTCACCGTTCCGCGCCGCGATCACGTCCAGCGCGCCCGGCGGAAGGTTCAGCAGCGAAAAGCTGCCGTTGCCGTTCGCCGATCCGAACCACCATCCCATGCCCACCTGCGACGTGCGGAACCCGGTGACGCCCCCGAAGGAGCCATTGGCCGTCCGCGTCGTCACGTTCTGCACGAGCGCGCACTGCGCTGCCGCGCGCGCGGCCATCTCCTGCGCCGTGTACTGGTACACCGTGGTCCGGAATCCGCCGGAATCGAGCGTTACTTCCGCCAGCGACGCGGTGGCCGAAACAACATTGAACGAATAGGACGAGTCGTTCGCGGGCATCAGCCGGGTCCACGGACCACTGCCGTCACGCACCGCCACGAAGTGTCGCGGGAGCGACGCCGAGCAGTACTTCCACTTGATGCTGCCAGTGGAGGGAGGTGCCACCACGATCGTCATCGTCACCGTCTGGTCGCCCTGCGACGACGCCCCGCGGATCGTCGCGGTGTACGTCCCGTTAGGCGCGCCCCCGTTGAGGATCAGCGTGTTCACCGTGTTGCCCGTCGTCGGGGACGGAGTAAGAGCGAGGAAAAGCGTCGCCGGCAGTCCCGTCACCGACAGCGTCACTGG
>DATMBT010000320.1:0-4754 GCA_035559475.1 Gemmatimonadaceae bacterium | reverse complement strand
CCTTGTTTGTGTCGTCGACGTGTTCGAGGCGTGAGCCCAGCGTCCGTTCAAGATGCACCAGCCTGCGAGGATTCAGTCGGGGAAGCTTGCCGAAGACATATTCGTGCTCGCGGAGCTTGTGGTCGGCGACCGCGTTCGAGAGATCGGTTCTCGTGACGATGCCGACGAGTGCGCCCCGGTCAGTCACCATCACGCGATGGATGGCATGACTTCGCATGAACTCCGCGGTCGCGGGCAGCGAGGTCTCTCCTGGCACTTCAAAGATCGGCGCGCGCGTCATCGCCTCCTCCACCGTGTGCACGTCAAGCACGTTTCGCTCCGGTCCCGTGACCTCTTCGAAGCGAACGTCAACGTCCTCGCCCACGTCCTCCCAGAGGTCGTTGAAGAATGACCCCAGTGGTTCGATTTCACGTGCGAGCTCATCGTCAGTCGCGGGATAATCCTCGAACACCGTCGGCCCCTCTCGCGCCGCCGGCGCGCCAAGCAGTTCCGCCGCGAAACCCATCAAGTCCGTGGACGTGATGACTCCCACGATCTTTCCGCCTGCGGTCACCGGTGCGCCACTGATGTGACGCGACGAGAGGAGAGCCATGGCGTCGCGGATACTGACGTCCGGGCCGATTGCGATGACGTCCCTCGTCATGATGTCGCGAACCCTGGTCATGGATCCTCCCGGCCCGAACAGATCCTGCAGGCCGCTATGCGAGTGACTCGTTAAGACACCGTCCCCTGCGCTTTTCACGCTATGACGGTGGTTCTCCCTGTCTGTCAGCAGACCTCACCCTGTTCGTCAGGGATTTCGCCACAGCTGCATCAACGAGCACCTGCGGTCAGTTCCTCCTCCTGAGAGTGCTCCACGCCCAGGGTGTCAGCGGGTTCGAGGGAAAAGGTGTCGCCGAGGAAGTTGTGCCGAACCTCCTCGTTGGCGGCGAGTTCTGCCGGCGTGCCATGCGCCAGCACGTGCCCGTCGAAGAGCACGTAGGCTCGATCGCACAACGACAGGGTTTCCCTCACGTTGTGATCGGTCAACAGGATGCCCAGTCCCAGGTCCTTCAGTCGAAGGAAGAGGCCACGGAGCATCTCGATGGTGAGCGGGTCAACACCAGCGAAGGGTTCGTCGCTCAGGAGGAAGCGCGGCCGCGTCGCGACGCTCCGTGCCACTTCCAGGCGCCGTTGCTCACCGCCCGACAGTGTCCCCGCTCGCTCGTATGCCAATCGCGCCAACCCGAACTGATGAAGTAGCTCACGGGCTCGCGCGAATGCGTCGCGTTTCGACATGCCGTGCATCTCGAGCACCGCCGCAATGTTCTCCGCAGCGGTGAGCCCGCGAAATACCGAACGTTCCTGTGGCAGCCAGGCAATCCCGCGGCGGGCGCGCTCGTGCATCGGCATTCGGGTCAGGTCCTCGCCGCCCAGGAGCACCTTGCCGGCATCAGGAACGACCATGCCGCTGATCATCGAAAACGTGACGCTCTTTCCGGCACCGTTGGGGCCAAGGAGACCGACGATTTCGTGTGGTTTGACCATGAGGCTCACGTCGTCCACGACCCAACGACCCGCATAACGCTTGCTCAGCGCATGCACGTCCAGGTTACCGTCACCCTCGCGGGCAGGTAGTTGACGTTTCGCGTGGATTCCGAACACCAGGGCAAGACCTCATCGCAACGGTCGGTGTGGCTCGGAGTATGAGTTCGCCGCCAGCGTCCTGTGTCGGGAAGGTGTGTGCAATTTCGTCAGGAAAACGATGGCAACCGCGTGCTGATGAGCTGTCGTCAGAAGTCCCTCGCGAAAACGGGGATGCGCCTACGCCGCACTTTCGATATCGACGCAACCTTGGTGACGGCTGGGGAACGCAGTCTCACTCGAATCCCCGTGCCAAGGAGCGTGTTATGACGCGCATGTTGCCAGCACCACTTCCACTGTTTGCGATGGAACGCCAGCTGAATGAAGCGCAGAATCGACTACGTCGGTTCTTCGGCAATGACTTCCAGCTCGAAACGTTCCCGCTCACGGAACCGGTCGGCTGGGTTCCGAAGGTGGAAATCGTCGAGAACGAGAAGGAACTCGTCCTCACGGCAGAACTCCCGGGGATGGTGAAGGAGAACATCGACATCAGCTTCGACGATGAACTCCTCACGATCGAGGGTGAGAAGAAGGCCGAGAAGGAAGAGGAGAAGGACGAGAAGAACGGCGGTCCGCGCTACCACATGTGGGAGCGCCACTACGGAGCCTTCCGCCGGACCTTTACGCTGCCGAAAACCATCGATCCGGCGAAAATCATCGCGGAGATGAAGGACGGCGTGCTGAAAATCCGTATGCTCAAGACCCCGATCGCCAGGGTGAAGGGTCGCAAGATCGAGATCGCGGCCAAATAGGTCGCGACTGGGCGAGTCCGACCGCGGATGGGTCATGCATCGGGTCGGGCTCGTCCTTGTCCTCTCGTTAGGAAAGGGTCAGGCTTGATTGACCGGACAGCCCAGCGAAACAGCGGTTCAGCCTGTCGGTTCATCGAGCCTGACCTTTTTCACGGCCCTCCCGATGCAGCGGTTCCGTGGCGACCTTTGGCGCCATGACAACACTGGACGCGCCCGAAGATCGCCTGGGTCACCCCGACGACCGGTCGGCTGACACTGTGGACCTGGAGTGGACGGCCGCGGTCAACGCGATGCACCCGTTCTTCCGTCCACGATCCGTGGCCGTGATCGGTGCCTCACGCGAACGCGGCACGATTGGCGCGGAAGTGCTGCACAACCTCCTGGCGTACGAATTCAATGGCCCGGTGCTGCCGGTCAATGCCAAAGCATCGGTCGTGCAGAGCATTATCGCGTACCCGACGGTCGAAGACGTTCCCGGACCCGTTGACCTTGCGGTCATTTCAGTCCCGCGAAACGCCGTGCAGGAAGTCGCCGAATCGTGTGGGCGAAAGGGCGTTCGGGCGCTGGTGGTCATCTCGTCAGGCTTCGCCGAAGTCGGTGCGGACGGCATCGTCAGGCAGGAAGCACTGATGCGGACGTGCCGCGAACACGGCATGCGCCTCATCGGGCCCAATTGCATGGGTATCCTCAACACCGAGGACGACGTTCGGCTGAATGCCACGTTTGCGCCGGAGCCGCCACCCACCGGGCGTGTCGCGTTCATGTCGCAGAGCGGCGCGCTCGGACTGTCGATCATCGACCATGCGAGTGCGCTCGGGCTTGGCCTTTCCACGTTCGTCTCGGTCGGCAACAAGGCCGACATCTCCGGCAATGACCTGATCCGGTACTGGGCACAGGATGAACACACGGACGTCATCCTGCTGTACCTGGAGTCGTTCGGGAACCCACGGAAGTTTTCGCGGATCGCCCGGCACGTCGCCCGCGAAAAACCCATCGTGGCCGTAAAGAGCGGCCGATCGGCCGCCGGTGCGAGGGCCAGCGGATCGCACACCGGCGCGCTGCTCGCCGCCTCGGATGTCACGGTTGATGCGCTGTTTCGCCAGACGGGCGTCATCCGCACCGATCGGCTCGAGGAGATGTTCGACGTGGCGGCGCTGCTCGCCAGCCAGCCGCTGCCGAGGGGGCGTCGCGTCGCCATCCTGACCAATGCCGGCGGCCCCGGGATTCTCTGCGCCGACGCGTGCGAAGCCGAGAAACTCGAGATCCCCGCGCTCAGCGCAGAAACGCAGGCGGCGCTCCGCGCCGTGCTGCCTCTCGAGGCGAGTGTCGGCAACCCGGTGGACATGATCGCGTCGGCGTCAGCCGACCAGTACCGGGAAGCGTTAGGTATCATCGGCCGCGATCCGCATGTCGACGCCATCGTCGTCATCTTCATCCCGCCGCTGGTCACGAGGCCCGAGGACGTCGCCAGGGCGATTGTTGCCGGCGCGCGGGAATTCGCCGGTGTGAAGCCGGTGTTGACGGTGTTCATGCAGGCGCGAGGCGTGCCTGACGAGCTGCGAAGCTCCGACCTGCATCTTCCGTCGTACGCGTTTCCCGAAGATGCGGCCACCGCGCTGGCTCGGGTCGCCCGCTATGCCGAGTGGCGCGCGCGGCCCATCGAGCCACCGGTCGCCCTCCCTGACGTGCGACGTGAAGAAGCGAGGGCGCTGGTGGAATCCGCGTCAGGCAGGAGCGAGGAGTGGCTGGGCAGCGAGGATGTCTGGAAGCTGCTGGCGTGTTATGGGATCCCGGTGCTGCCGCAGCGAATCGTCAGCAGCGTCGATGCGGTCAGCGCGGCTGCGGCGGAGCTGGGAGGTCCGGTCGCGCTCAAGGCCATCGCGCCGGGATTGTTGCACAAGACAGAGGCCGGCGCGGTGCGTCTCGGCCTATCGACCGCGGACGTGGCAGCGGCTGCGCGCGAAATGGACTCGCGCCTGCGCAGCGCCGGCATGACGCCAGGCGGGTTCCTGTTGCAGCGCATGGCATCGCCCGGCGTGGAGATGATCGTCGGCGTCGTGCACGACCGGCAGTTCGGCCCGGTTGTGGCGTGTGGCGCGGGGGGCGTGCTCGTCGAACTGCTCAAGGACGTGTCGGTGCGCCTGGCGCCGCTGTCCCGGCGGGACGCGGATGAAATGGTGCGGGAGCTCAGGAGCTTCCCGTTGCTCACCGGCTATCGTGGTTCCGCTCCGGGTGACGTCTCGGCGCTGGTGGACACGATCCTCCGCGTCAGCGCACTGGTCGAGGACCTGCCCCAGATCGCGGAACTGGACCTCAATCCGGTCCTCGTGCACGCGACCGGAGTGACGGTAGTCGACGCCCGGCTCCGCGTCACTACGA
>DATMBT010000319.1:0-2440 GCA_035559475.1 Gemmatimonadaceae bacterium | reverse complement strand
CTTCGACAGGTCCATCGGGAACGTCTCGTCGCGGCTCATGCTCTTCTGGTCACCGTGCCCCTCGACCTCCGGGCTGCCGATGCCCTGCGCCCGATCCCACAGCCAGTCGGCCGCGTTGTTGCCGAGCAGGAGCCGCAGGTTGGCGATGTCGTGACTCAACACGTCAGGCACGGTGACCATACCTAACGACGCAAGCTTCGCCTGGAACTTCGGGCCCACCATCGGGATGTCGGCCAGGTTGAACGTGCGCAGGAACTCCGCTTCGGTTCCCGGTGGCACGACGTGCACGCCATCGCCAGTGGTCCCGGGCTTGGGCTTGGCGCGTTCGACCGCCATCTTGGCGACCAATTTGTTCGTTCCCCCGCCGAGCGAGATCGACATGCCGGTCTCGCGCTTTACCGCGGTTCGAATCCGGTGTGCCGTGTCGCGCAGCGGCTCGTTATGGTAGACGGCCTCGGTGCCGCTCATGTCGAGGTACCACTCGTCGATGCTCGCCCCTTCGACGACCGGCGTGAACCTCTCGAGAACGGCGCGGATCTCCTTGTTCTTGAGTGAACACGCCTTGCCCGGCACCGGCACGAACATCGCATTCGGGCAGAGCTTCGCGGCGCGCGCAATGGACATCGCCGAGCGAACGCCGTATTGCCGCGCTTCCCAGGATGCCGAGCAGACGACGCCCCGGCTTTCTTTGGTGCCGCCGACGATGAGGAGCGGCGCCTTCCCGGCTCCCTCGGGGTCAACAAGCCGCGCCACCGCCGCGAAAAACGCGTCGGCATCGACGAGCAGGATACGAGGCGGCACAGACGACATCATCTCACGCGGAGGCGCGGAGAATCGCGCGAAGGAATAACTAGAAGCGTTAATTACCAAATTACCATGTCTCCGCGGCTCCGCGTGAGGAAAGGCTTGCCGGAGTCGGAGATGCTACATTGGAAGTGCGGTGAATCGCTCGTTCGTCACAGCCCGGGGGTTGGCCTTCAACGCACACACGTGATCCCACGACAGGAACCGGTTGCGCGCAGACGTATCGGCTCAGCCACGATCCAGATTGTGCGGTGGATCGTGGGATTGGGCGTCCTGGCGTGGGTGGTCAAGGCGAATGGAGGGTGGCGGATCCTTCAACTGCCCTTCGACTACCCAGGGGCCATCGCGGCCTTCATCCTGCAAGTGCTCGTCGGCGCAGTAGTCGAAGCGAGCCGAATCCGGATGCTCTGCGCCGCTGCGGTCGTCGATATTCCGTTCCCGTTTGCCTATCGCCTGGTGGCCGTCGCGACGCTGTTCAACATGGCAATCCCCGGCGGCACTGGCGGTGACGTCCTCAAGCTGGTGAATCTCGCGCAGCGTGTTCCGGGAAAGCGAGCGGAATTCACCGCGTTGTTGCTGCTCGATCGCATGATCGGCATGACATCGATCCTGCTGGTCACATTGGGCACGGCATCCCTTGCCCTGCTGACCGGATCGGCGCCGCCGCGATTGATCGGAATCGTCATCACTCCCGCGCTGCTTCTCCTTGGCGTCGTGGCCCTCGTGGTGGTGATGGCGAATCGCGGACCTCGATCGCTGGTCCTGCGCCTGGTGCCCGGGAGCTGGACGAGAATTCGGGGACTGCTCAATCGTGCCTACGACACCGCCGAAGTGTTGAGCCGCCAGCCACTCGTCCTGCTGCGAGCACTCGCGATTTCGATCCTTGCCCAATGCGTGATGGCGTCGGCATTTGCGATCGCTGCGCAGTCGCTCCTTCCGGGCGCATCGCCGCTGCTGGTTGCGGCTGTCGCCTTCACTGGGCTCCTGGTCAACGCGATTCCAGTGACGCCGGGCGGCATCGGCGTTGGTGAGGCGGCCTTTGAAGGACTGTTCGCCCTCGTGGGATTCAACGGAGGGGCACGATTGCTCATTTGCTGGCGCCTCGGCCAGATACCGTTCGCCATGCTTGGCGCCTGGTATTTCACGCGGCACGGGGAGGCAATGAAGCCGCCCATGCCCGATGCCGCCTGACCCCCGATCCTGCTGACATGAGCGATTCAATTCCGGCTGTTTCGGCCCCGACCATCACCGTGCGAGACGCTCGCACGGCGGACGCTCGCGAAATGGCCCACCTGATGTATACGGAGATATCGTGGGGGCGCCTGCGCGATTTCGGGATGGGATTCCTGACGTTGCTCCATCGCGCCTTCTGCACATCCCGTCATGCCGTCTGCGTGGCGGCCGAAATAGATGGGCGAGTCGTCGGCTACGCCGCGTCCGTATTGCACGTGGGGCGTTTCTATCGTGAGTTCGCGATAGTGTATGGCGTCCCCGCCGCCGTCCTGATCCTGCCGAAGTTGTTCCGGCGAAACATGCTGGCCACGTTCTGGGGAGGCCTGAAATACGGGAAGGATCCCGGAGACGGAGGCTCACAATGCGAGGTCCTGACTTTCGCCGTCGCGAGCGGTTTCAGTGG
>DATMBT010000318.1:0-2624 GCA_035559475.1 Gemmatimonadaceae bacterium | reverse complement strand
GTCACTCGCAGGTGCGTGCGCTCATCGGTGCCGTCCCATCGCATGGAGACCAGCCCCGAGCCGCCGCTGTACATATAGATGCGGGCCGTATCCTGCGCGAAGTGCACGCCGCCACGACCGCCGGTCGGTGCGATCAGCGTTGCGCGTCCGCCATTCGCCGGAACCCACACCAACTCGGCCGCACCACTGAACCCGCCTTCCTCGAGTGCGGGTTGCGCGGGTGAACGCGTCACCACGATGCGCGAGGCGTCAGGCGACCACACGGGCTGCGAATACATTGCGCGCGACTGCGTGAGCTGGACCGCCCGCCCACCCGCCGCCGTCGCACGATGCACCTGGCCGCCACTTTTTGTCCACGATACCCACGCGATCGACTGCCCATCGGGCGACCATGCCGGCTGCGCTTCTGTGCCGTCGGTATCGGTCACGCGCCTTGGCGTGCCGGCGGGATAATCCATCAGGTACAGCTTGTCCATCGCGATGAACGCGAGTCGCTTCCCGTCCGGTGACGGCACGGCGTCGCGGATCTGCCTGACGATGAACTCGGCGGAGTCGCTGACCCGGTAGTTGAACGCGAGCTTTGGCCCCATCTCGACCTGTGACTGCACGCGGAACGGGATGGCGGTGGGCGCCGCGCCGTCTACCGGCACGCGCCAGATCTTTCCGCCATAGGAAAGGATGACCGCCTTTGAGTCGGGAGTGAACGAAAACCCGGGGAGCGCGTCGAGCGATGCGACCGATTCCTGTTCATCGCGCTGGATCGGGTACGCGAGCCAGCGCTCGTCACCGCTCTCGAAGTCGCGGAGTCGCAGGCCCGTCTGTGCCTCATACCGCGATCCATACGCGAGGTATCGCCCGTCCGGTGAGAGCGCGGGCCGGATAGCGCCGCCAAGGAGGTTGGCACGCGTATCGCGGCGGCCGGTCTGCCGGTCAACCGTGACCAGCTGATACTGCGGGAATCCGGCGTTGTACTCCCAGGCGCCCGTGCGCTGGGCGAACCAGATGTACCGGTCGTCGCTCCCGAACGCCGCGCCAACAAGGCTGAGCGGGAAGGCGCCGTTAGGCAGCGGCGCGGGGTCGCGGACCAGCTGGATGCCGTTGCCGCCGTCCTTGTGGAACATCCACGGCTTGGACGGGCCGATGGGCTGGGGCGCGCGCGAAACGACGATGTACTGGCCGTCAGGCGTCCACTCCGGAGAGCGGTAGCGGTTCGACTTGCCCTTCGTGACCTGCGTCGCGCGACCTGTAGCCACGTTGATGGTCCAGACGTTGTCGCCTCCATCCCGGTCGGACGTAAACACGACCGACTTGCCGTCGGGCGAGAAGCGCGGCTGTGCGTCGTACATCATGCCCTTCGTCAGCTGCGTGGCGGTGCCGCCCGCGATGGGCAGCGTGTACAGGTCGCCGAGGAGGTCGAAGACGATCGACCGTCCGTCGGGACTGACGTCCAGCGAGATCCAGGTCCCTTCGTCGGTATCGAGGTTGAAGCTGCGCGTGCTGACGAGCGACAGGTCAGGGCGAGCGGCCGCCTGGGCGTGGAGCGCCGAGCCACACAGGCCGGCTGCAAGGATGGATGCGATGAATGAGCGGATGGGAATCACCGAGCGCCTGCCGGTTGTAGGGTCCGGTAGAAATTACGCACCCGCGCGGCCCGCCGCGGCTACCTGGCGGCGGTACGCCCCACTCCATCAGTCGTCATGTTATCGGTTCACGTGTCATCCTGCGCCCGAGGGCGACTTGGTCCGTCAGATGCCCCAAAGGAAACAGAAAAGCCGCCGACTTCGCGTAATCGGAGTCGTCACGTTGCTCGCCGCTGTCGCGCTCATCGCGTGGCCTGCCCGGCTGCCCGACGTGGCCGACGCACCGGCCGGCGCCCAGCGATTTGCCTGGAACCGCGACTCGCTCTGGAGTGCGCTCGAAACCAGCTTCGCCAGGACGCGTGCCGAAGGCTGCACGAACGAGCAGACCTCCCGACTGGCGGTGGATTCGGTCGATGCCAGCCTGGCCAGGCTTCGCGCGGAGCGCATAACGGCAGACGCTCCGGCGCTCGACTCGCTGGAGAACGCTTTCTTCCGCCTCGCGCCGCGAGCCGCAGCCTGTGGCGCGCTTGCGGATAACTACGTCGCGCTCCAGGGCAGGCTGCGCGAAGCAACCAAGTGGCAGTCCATGGAGTGGGACCTCGCCAAACGAAACGTGCGCGACCGGCTGTATCGGTTGCTATACGGCAGTCGTGCCGCTGTCGAGGAAGTCATGCTGCAGCACCAGGACAGCGTGCGCACCCTCTTCGTTGGTTCGCCGGTTTCTTCGGCAACGCCTTCGGCCATGTCGAATGGAGTTGAGCTCCACTCGGGAGACATCCTGGTATCCCGCGGCGGCTACCCTACTTCCGCGCTCATCGCGCGTGGCAACGACTACCCCGGCAACTTCTCGCACATCGCCTTTGTTCACGTTGACTCCGCGAGTCACGAGATCTCCGTGATCGAGGCGCACATCGAGAAGGGCGTGGTGGTTGCAACGGCGGACCAGTACCTCGCCGACAAGAAGCTCCGCGTTATGCTGCTGCGGCCGCGACCCGACCTGCCTGAACTCGTGGGAGATCCGATGCTCCCGCACCGTGCTGCCGA
>DATMBT010000317.1:0-7215 GCA_035559475.1 Gemmatimonadaceae bacterium | reverse complement strand
CGGTACTGTGAGGCGATGCGCGACATCCTGCGCGAGTCCGGCGTGACGATCCACGAAGGATCCTGCGTCACGGAGATCGCCGAAGGGCGCGTGAAGGCGAATGGATTCACGGTCCGGGCTGATGCAGTAGTGATCTGCGTGGACCGTTTTCTCCCTGAACTGGGCCTGCTGCGGAACGAGGTCTACCACGTCCAGACGTTCCTTGCGGCTTCCGCTCCGCTCACCGACTCACAGGTCTCGACGATCTTCCCGGAGAGCCGGTTGATGGTGTGGGACTCCGACCTCATCTACGAATACTTCCGCCTGACGGGAGACAACCGGCTGCTCGTCGGCGGTTCCAACATTCGCTACGCCTACGCCCGGAAGGAGAGCAAGGCCGCTCCTCCACAGATCCTCCGGAAGATGCGCGCGTTCGTTCGCCGCAAGTTTCCCCACACGCCGGTCGAGATCGAATACTTCTGGCCGGGCCTTATCGGGGTGAGCAAGGACCTCCTTCCCCTGGCCGCACAGGACGTTCAACGTCCCACGATTTCGCTTGTGAGCGGCGCCACCGGACTGCCCTGGGCCGCCGCGTTAGGGCGATACATGGCCGAGAAGATCGGGTCGGGTCGATCCGACTTCGACGACGAATTCGATCCGCACCGGCGTTTTGCTGTCGGGCCTTCGCTCCAGCGGTTCATCGGAAAACCGAACGCCTTCGCGTTATCGCACGGAGTCGTGAAGCTCCTTCGCTAGCGCCCGCGTTCCGCCTCGCCGCTAACCCTGCGCGAGAAGCCGGTCGAGTATCCGTTCCGCCATCCCTCGCGCGTCTGCTTTCGTGTCGTTGGTCAGGATGATGATCGTCGCCTTGCGCTCGGGAACGCGGACGAACGCCGCACGTTTCCCGTCAGCGGTCGCGTACGCTGCCAGTCGGGTCACTCCCTTGTAGGTGTCGATTGTCCATCCCTTCGAGTAGTCCGCATCGCGCCAGGTCGTTGGCACCTCCAGGCCGAGGGCGAAACGATAGAGCTCGTCCACGTTGGAGTGAACCTGCTGCGAATCGGGGGCAACGGTCTGGTGCGCTCCGATGGGCTGCGAAACGCGCGACACGCAGCTTTGCAGCGGGGTAGGTGGCGGCCCTCCCCGGCCTCGCCCTCGCCCGCCTGCCGCCGCGGCCGTTGAATCCGGTGCCGGTGCCGGGCCTCGGCCTCGCGCCGCTGGTGCCGGCAGCTGCCCGCATAACGAGGTGAACGTCCTGGCGATGTCGCCAAGTTCGAACTGCGGCAGTGTCGTGCGAGGCATGTAACGCACCTGCGCCGGGATGCCGAACGCCCTGTCGGCGAGTACTTCCCCGTCCCGGGCCACCAGCACCGTCGCCGCGCCGACCGCCGGATCATTGTAGCTCGCGAACATCGACGTAATGAGGTTGATCAGAATTGGCGAGTGATCGCTGGCGCGCCTGATGATGCGGCGTGCATTGAGGTCGTACGAGTCGCCCGGCCAGAGCGTGACGAACGGACTTCCGGGGTCGCTGGCGTCACCGGCGCCGTTGTAAGCGAATGCCTTGCTGCGGCCGATGATGCGTCCCGTGTCGCCGCGAATGACCCAGGCCGTGCCTTCATCCTCGGAAATGCCGAGCAGATTCGGGTAGCGCGTGATGATGGAGTCGGCCAGGTCGGGAAGGCGGGAGCGCGCGACCACGTGCTGGTCGATCCCGACGTTGCGCAGGTAGCCGAACGCCGTCTGGTACCCCGGATAGTCCATGATCATGTTGTCGTTCGAGGGCGCCCCGCGGACCATGAAGTCGCCGAGGATGGTAGCGCCCGCGGACGAGCCACCGACAACGCCGCCGCGCTCGAGCAATGCCATGATTTCGCGTTCGGTCTTCGTGCCGCCGTAGTCCTGCACGATGTGGAACTGCCGCCCGCCCTCGAACCAGACGCCACCGGCCTTGCGGATGACGGCGACGAAGGAGTCAGAGTCAGCGAGCTTGCGGTCCTTGGTAAAAAGGACGGCAACGTTCCGCGCTCCGTTATTTCGCCACGCCTGCCCGACGTTCGGCGAGACGGAGTCGCCGCCGCCGGCGTTAGGCACGTCCAGGATGAGGGCGTCAGGTCCGCCCGCCGCCTCGATGAACGCCTTGTAGATCTCCGGTCCCATCGAGCCGCCACCGACCACGATGACGGTTCCCTTCGCCGGTCCGACTCTTACCGGTCCGTCGGCAAGGGGTCGTGCCTTGAACGGCGCCCCGAAACCCTCTGGCGCCGGCGCGGCTTGGGAGTTGGCCTGAGCCGAGCTGGCGGCTGGGAGGAAGGCGACGGCAGCGAGGATGGCGAGACGCATGACGCGACGTGGTTGGGGGTATGCTCTAAGCAGCCGCCCGGCAGGAAAGCCGTCAAGACAAGAGGAGTTACGTCCCTGAACCGTTGCGCAAACCGCCCTGCTGGTCCAGAATCCGAACCACCCAGTCATCCCCCGGAGAACGTATGAACATCTCGCGTGCAACTATCCTCGTGCTTGCCCTGCCGGTAACCCTCGCCGCCCAGACGCCTTCTGCCACACCACCTGCCAATCCGATCACTACCGCCTTCCGCGGCCGGATCGTGGGGCTCCACCGCAACCTGGCGCAGGCGTTCGATTCGATTCCGGCTGACAAGTTCAGCTACAAGCCGACTCCGGCACAGCTCACCATCGGCAACATCGCGCAGCACCTGGCCAACGACAACTATCTCTTCTGCGACGCGTTTGGCGCGGAGAAGTCCAAGCGACCCGAGGAGGACACCGCGACTCCCGACTCAGTCAAGGCAACGTGGCCGAAGGACAAGCTGGTCGCGAAGCTCAAGGAGTCGTTCGCGTTTTGCGCAACCGCCGTCAACTCGCTGGATGACACGAAACTCGCCGAACAGACATCGGTGACTTTCGGCGGCAACACGCGGCAAGTGCCTCGCGCATCGATGGTGCTGGGTCATGCAATGGACATGGCCGACCACTACAGCCAGATCGCGAATTACATGCGCTTGAATGGCCTCGTGCCACCGACCGCGTTGCCGCGTCCAGGTCGTGCCGGGGGAGCGGGAAGATGAAACGTGTTTTCGCGGTAGCGCTGGCGTGCGTCGTCTCGTTCTTCGGCGGCGCCGGCGCAATGTGGGCGCGGCAAGGCCAGAGCGCGACGCGACGTGAGCCGCAGTTCGAGAACGACAACGTGCGCGTCTGGAAGTCCATCATCATGCCGAAGCAGCCACTGGCCATGCATCGACATGACCACGGCCGCGCGCTCATCGCCCTCACCAACGGTCAACTCAAGGTAGTGGACCCAAACGGCAAGACGCTCGACACCTACGACTGGAAGGCCGGTAAGGCCTACTGGCTCGGCGTCGATCCGGCGGGGCAGACGCACGCCGACGTGAACGACACGTCGAAGCCGATCGAGGTCATCGTCGTCGAGCTGAAGAACGATCGGCAGGACTAGGCCGGCACCTCTCCGCGTCCCCGGAGCAACGGCAAGGCAAAGCCGATACCGGCAACGAGGCAGAGCACGTTCCCGATCTGGCTCAGGAGAACCTGGGCCAGGATGATCTCGCCCAGGATGAAGGCGGCGCCGAGTGCGAGCGTGAGTACCGGCCATCGATAGGGTCCCGATCTGGATCCGAGCGTCACGGCGGCAATCGCGACACCGACGAAGAACGCGAGCAGTGCCGGCATGAGCGCGCCGAAGACGGCGCCCGACTGAAAAGTTGCAAGGAGTGCGATTGCCGCTGCCTGGTCTGCGCCCGAAGAGACAAAGTGCCCAAGCACCATCTCAAACGAGAAGACGGCGGACAGTGCGCCCACCGCGATGAGGAGGAGGATGCGGGCGGCGTAACCGGCTGCGGGACTGCGATTCGCCACCACCCTCGTCATCGCAAGGATGCCCGGCACGAAGAGGAGCATCCCGATGAAGAGCAGCAGGTGCGCCATGTGCCATCGCCCCGATGCGGACGTGGCAGCGATCATGGAGTACTGAGCGGCCACGTCCCAGCTCTCCGGGGGATGGAAGAGATCCCCGATACTCATCAACGCCGGGCCGACGATCAGGCTCGCGACTTCGATTCCCGTTTGATAGCGGGGAGTTGGAGCATCCATGCGGAGTCCCTCCGGCAGCGGATGAAGACAAGATGCGGCGACCGGGCGGAGCGCGCCACCTGAAGCCCGTGTCGAGACGTCGGGCGTTCTCCTCTCAACGCAAACGAGTTGCTCGATACAATGTCGTCGTGCGCCACGTCCCCGCGTGCGCGCGTCGTGCGCGCGGTCACGCCCGCCTTGTGCGTGACGATCTCGCCGAGCGGACCCATCTCGGTGTAACTCAGCCCACTCATGTTGCGGCACTGTGAACCGCACGTCCCGCCGTTAGGGAGTGCGATTCCCACAAGTCGCTCGCTGTTTGCTGAACGCTGTACAGAGGAGGAGTAATGAATCCAGGTTACCGAGGCCTTGCCGCGATTTCTGCGGTGCTTGTGTTCACTGGCTGCGCCGAGAAGGTCACCGGCCCAGACCACCCTGTTCCCCCAACGATCCCGTTACTCGGGAATGGTTTCCCGGACAACGGCAAGGCCACGCTGTACAAGATGAACATCATCGGCCACCCGGGCACGCCCTCATCGAGCATGTTGAACGACCAGGGGAAGCGCCTGTTCGTGCGGTTGTACGGCAACACACGCGTCAACCTTTCGCCCGGGCCGTTCGACATTCTCGATGCCAACGGCACGGATGGCACGGCTGCGTTCCAGCTTCCCGATCCGGATCCCGATGGCGATGGCGTCACGTGGTACGGCGTTTACCTCCGCCCGAAGGGAAAGCCGGGCCAGAGCATGCAGCTCACGACGTGTGGCAGCGGGGACTTCGACAATGACCCGTTGACGCCGGATGAGGAACTCTGTTCGCTCGAGGTGGCAATCGCGGTCCGCGGCACCGGAAAGCCGAAGGTCGAGAACGTCAGTCGTGAGCTTCTCACGATGTGCATCGACACAGACGGTGACCTGAAATGCGACGAGCGCATTTTCCTGTTCGATGACCGCGCTCACGATTACCTGTGGAGCGTTGACAACTTCGGCCTGCGCAACGCCGAAGTCCGCTTCCTCGAGATCCCGCAGACGATCGGTACCACGCCGTAAGTCGCGCGGTCCTGATGCATGACCCTCAGAGGACACAGTGGGACCCCGGAGTTCCGCTGTGCTCCTCCCTGGTCAGTGCCTGGCGAACCGTCAACTGCGACTGATGGGCGCCGGTTTCGCTTCAGCTCCCGCGAGCACCTTCGACATGAACCGTTGCCCCTCGCCCAGTCGCTCCACCTCTACGGCAATTGCATCGATGCCTGACGCCAGTGTCGCGTGCTGGGACGCAACCTGCTTCTCAATCGCGACCAGCACCTCTCGCGTCTTCCGTGCAATACGCCGCATGTACCCCAGCATTGCGATCATGCCGAGCGCCAGCAACACGAGGGGGCCACCAGACGTCCATATGAGTTCGTCCGATATGGGAGGGTTGACCGCAGGGAACGCGGGAGGTGCGACCATAGGAGTGCCCACATACGACCCTGGAACTGGTTGACCGGCGAGTTGCGCGTCGATGGCGCTGATCGCAACCCTCGTCGCTTCGAGCTGCTGCTCAATTGATTTGAGCTGACCCGCGACGATGTCGTGCGACGGCGTACCTGACGGGGTTCGATTCAGGACCTGGGCCAGCTCGAGCTGGCGGTCTTCGAGACTCCGCATGTCCATCGTGAGCTGGGAACGATGGCCGAGCAGCGGAATGAGGTTCGACGGAACCTCCTGGCGGGTTTCCTGTGTCATGGAACGCTCCACTGGAGAATTACCTGAGATTGAGTCCGCCGCGACAGGCAGCGGCACGACTGGATCCGACGACGAACGAATGACAGCGTACACTGCGGCAACAATCGCGAACACGGCGAGCAACAGCAGGCCCGCGCGAACGAGGAACGTTGCTCGCGCCTGACGAGCCTGACGGTGCTGCATCGTGTTCCAGAGCCGGTCGCGATCCGCCGCTGGAAGCGAATCGTCCTGGAACGCGTCCCTGATCATTGGACTGAGGTCGGTCATGAGCCCCACTCCTCGCGCTCGAGCGGGAGCATCGTCCTGAGGAGTTGTCGTGCCCGCAGCAATCGCATGCGGCAGGCTCCGGCGTTGATACCCATCATGTCGGCGATCTCGTTATGTGTGTACCCTTCGACGTCGTACAGCAGCACCACCACGCGCAGCTCGTCAGGCAGTTGGGCGACCGCGGCGCGCACCCGGTCGCGGACGTCCATTTCGATGGCGCCGGAGTTCGAGGCCACCGGTGCGGTCGCGTCCAGCGGGAGCTCCCGCGTCGCCGTCGCCTGACGCTTCTTCACCGCGTTCAGGATCACGGAGATCGCGACGCGATGCAGCCACGTCCCCAGTTCCGCATCGCCGCGAAACTGGTGCATCCGGTCGAACGCCCGCACGAAGACATCCTGCGTCAGGTCTTCGGCCATGGTAGCGTTCCCGGTCATGCGCAATGCCAGCCGATAGACCCGGTCCACGTGCCGCTCATAGATCTCGCGCTCGCCCGCCCTACCGCGCGATTTCGCGACACCGCGCACTTCCCCGCTCTCTCGAGCAGCACTCGGCGCCGGCACAGCGGGATCGGTCACGGGATGTCTCGTCAGGTACGGGGAACCAAACAGCGGCGCGACCAAACCGCCTGATGATCCAGCCGGAGTTGAGTGAGCGCGTGTCAGCGTAGCCTGGTTCATGCTCCGTTGGACAAAGCCCGTTCGCCAGATGTCACTGGCGCCCGTTCACCACCCCTGGCGACGCTGGGGCCCTCCCCGACTACTGCCCCGCCTGCCAACTCGCCCGGTCGCCCTCAAGGTCCTGCGGCCCGAGCTCGCGTCGCGATGGGCGGCGATCGCTTCCCGCGCGAGATCCAGATTATCGCCCAGCTTGCGCACCCGCACATCCTCCCGCTCCACGACTCGGGCGGACTGCATTAGTCCCCCGTATGGGCGGTGAGCTATCGGGCCAGTGTGGGTGTTGTAGATGGCGGGCGACGATGTTTCGTGCCCTGCTCGTACGCGAACGCGAAGCCTAATAACCGCGGCTCGCTGAAGGCTCGGCCGAGGAACTCGAGGCCGGCCGGCATGGAGTCGACGGTGAATCCCATCGGCACCGTGAGGGCTGGCCATGCCAGCAGGGCGCTCAGTGGACGATTGTCTCC
>DATMBT010000316.1:0-8649 GCA_035559475.1 Gemmatimonadaceae bacterium | reverse complement strand
TCTTGACGTGCATTCCCGCGGTGTCGCTCCAGAACGTCTCGTTGCCGAACGTGTCGAAGCGGAATATGTCCTTTCCTTCGTCGACACCGGACGGGGACTTTTTCAGCGCGACTTCGCCTGGTGCCAGTCCAGTCGCTGGTTCCCTTTCGGCACACGCGAGAACTGCGCCGAGCAGGGCAAGCGTAACGGTGCCTCGTGCCTGTGCGGCACGCAGTGATGCGATCATCGTTCACCCCCGGTGAGATCGTGGTACATCGTGGCACGCGCTGAACGCATCCTGATCGGCGACCGGGGGCTTGGCCGACGGGCGAAGGTTCGTGACACAACGCGCTGCCTCGCGAGTAACTAGGGTGACCGCCGGGCGCGCCGCTATTGCTCGTCAGGTGGGTTGCATCGTACCGTCGTGGGGTAAGGGCACTCATGACCGGAGGTCGGTATGGAGGCGACCCGGGCTTTGCTGCTGCTTCTTTCCGTTGCTTCCGTCGGACGTCCACAAGCGCCGACGCCGCTTCCACCAGCACCAGGCCGCTTGATCGACGTCGGCGGTCGAAAGCTTCACTTGCTGTGCAGCGGACAAGGCGACCCTACCGTTGTTCTCGAGGCTGGCGCATCATCGTTCGCGATCGACTGGACGCTCGTGCAGCGCGAGGTGTCGCGTACGAACCGAACCTGCTCGTACGACCGTGCCGGTTCTGGCTGGAGCGATGAGGCGACGCCGGAGACACGCGCGAGTAGTGCTGCTGACCTTCACAAGCTGATGGCGACCGCCGGCGAGAAAGCGCCATTCGTCCTGGTGGGCGCATCGCGTGGTGGCTTGCTCATCCGGGCGTACCTGCTCGACTACCCCCAGGATGTCATCGGCCTCGTGTTCGTTGACCCCGCGAGCGAAGACCGATTGTTCACCATGCTGAACGGCGAGGGTGTGCTCATCGCAGAGCTGACCGCCGAACAACTCCGCACAACTTTCCCAACGCATTCAGTGCAGATCCCGCGGCGCAAGCCGCAAACCGGGGCGCCTTTCGACAAGCTGCCGCCGGACCTCTATGAGGTGCGCGTGCGGCTCGACGAGCAACTGATAGCGTCCGCTCCCGACAGCGTCCCGCCGGAAGTTGTCGGTCGTGGCCAGGAAGCCGAGCGTGCCTTCCTGGCCCGGCTGCTCGCTTCGCGGTCGGCAAGCCCGCATCCGTTAGGCGATCGCCCGACGGTGGTCCTGTCTCGTGGCGTCGAGCCTAACGCGGAGCGTGACTCGGTGCACGCCGCCCTGGCGCGCCTGTCCACCAACTCGCGCCATGCCGTGATCGCCGGCGCCGGGCACGAGATCCACCTGTTCGAGCCTTTGGCGGTCATCCAGGCCATTGCCGACGTAGTCAGGTCGGTCCGCGACAAGACACCGCTGCCGTCCCGCTGAAATCCGGCAAGTTCTTGCGCACCTGCTGGTTAGGCCCACACCGGCCAGCAGGCGTCCGCGGGTAGCTCTCAGCCCCGACGGGAGGATGGGCCCGTTTCGACCGGCCTTGTCTCGTCGTCATCTGCGTGACCGCCGGCACCTCATCCTTTCACGCAGTTCCCCCGACGCCACGCATGCGCGGAATGACAACCACACCCGCCGACGCCGCCCTTGAACCGGTGTCAGCGACGAACACGCCCACACACCAGGCGAGTTCGCTGACTCCCAGCGGGATCAGGCCGCTCGACTACCGGTTAGGCGGCATCCTCCCGAATCGGCCGTACGTCATCAGCGGCAACCCGGGCACCGGCAAGAGCGTGTCATGCCTGGAGTTTGTGCAACAGGGGCTCGAGGGTGGGGAAAACGTTGTCCTCATCTCGCACGACGACCCGGCGGACGTGCTGGCCAGTGCGGCATTTCTCGGGATCGACATCGAGCGGCCGTTGCGCGAGGAGCGACTCATCCTCCTCCGCTTCCAGCTCGATTTCGTGCGTCGTCTGGCACGCTCCACGACCGCTGACGCCGTTTTCACGGAGCTCAAGCGAATCGTCGCGCCCTTCAAACCCGGCCGCATTGCCATCGACTCGATTGTGCCGTTCCTGGACGGCGGCGCCGCCAGCACCACGGCCATCTATGGACTGATCCAGTTCCTCGACGAACTCCAGGTCACGTCCCTGCTGACGTTTCCCGGCGACATGGCCGGTTTGTACGACCGCCGGCTCGAACCACTGATGCAGCGCTCGGCGGGCGTCCTTCACCTCACCTCGGACAGCGAGCGGAATCACAAGGTCGAGGTCCGGAAGATCCGCTTCAACGCCGCGTCGACGCTGCCGGTTACCTTCAGGGTCCTCTCCGGCGCGGGCATGGTGGTCATCACCGATGCCGATGCCAACCCCTCCCAAGTCGCGGCCCAGGTCCAGCATCGCCTGACGCTGGTGAACATGGCGGAGCCGCTGCCTAACGACCTTGTCGACGGGCTGCGGCACCATTTCGAGGTAGACGTGCGCTCCGGCATGGTCGGCGCGTTTTCCGAACACGTGCGGGAAGGCGTCGGCGCCCTGCTGCTCAGCGTCCGTCGCGACGTGATCGAGACGTCCCTCCAGCTCATCCGCGACCTGCGCCAGTCCAACAACACGGTGCCGGTCGTCCTCATCACGCCCTACGTGCTCCGCTCGGCGGACCGCACACGCGCCCTGCGCGCCGGCGCTGATGACTTCCTGTCATCGAGCCTGGCCCCGACAGAACTCATGGCCCGGCTGAAAACCATCGTCAAGCGTGGCCACTGGCATGACCTGATGTCGCCCACGCCAGAGCCCACGATCATCCTGCAGCCCACCAGCGATGGCTCCTCGTATGAGCCGATGACTGGTGAAGCACTCAGCCGCGCGATTCAGGGATACTTCGACCGGGACCAGCTGCCGTTCTTCACGCTCTTCATGATCAAACCGGAAAAGGGCGACGTGAAGAAGCTCGCGAAGCTTGCGCTCAACATCGTCCGCGTCGAAAGCGGCGACCTGGTTGGGATCCACGGCTCGCGCGTGATGTGCTACCTCGACAGCGCGCGTCCCAAGGACCTCGCCTCGCTCAAGATCCGCATGCGCGAACACGCGTTGCGCCTGGGTTACGGCGATATCGAGATCGAAGCGCTTGGGTTCCCCGCCAATGAGGACGCGGTGCGCGAGCTGCTGGGCGCGCCGGCTGCCAGCTGATGCAGGGACTGAAGTATTTCCTCGTTGTCGTAGCCGCGGTCGCGGGGCTTTCCGTCGCGACCCGTCTCGTCTACGTACGGCACCCGGAGTTCAAGGAACCCGTCGCCGCGCCAGCCGCACCGGCCGCGCCACAGGCGACGCAGCCCGCGAAACCCGTCGAGACACGGCCGGCCACCGTAACACGCTCCGGATCAATCGTGCCGCCCAGGCCGGCGGCTCGGCGATCGCCGCGCCGTCCGACCGCCGCGACACGACCCGCGCCTAACGCTCCGGTCACGACCGACTCCGCACGCGGTTTCGTCGCGCTGACGCCGGTCACGGTTCCAGAAATCGTCATCCCGCCGCCGGAACCTGCCTGGCAGGCTACACCGCGGCAGCTGGTTCGCGACAGCGCGTACGTCATGGCCCGGTCAGGGCGCCTGCAGGCCGCGATCGCCGTGCTCGATTCGTGGGTTCGCGTGAACCCGGCCGACAGCGCGATCGCGCTGGACCTGGCGCGCCTCCGGGCCCGCGCTGGTGACTGGGAGGGCTCGATCGCGCAGTACTCGGCGCTCATCGCGCAGAACCGCTCGGCGGAACTGCTTTACGAACGTGGCCAGACGTACCTGTGGTCCGGCGACACGCGCCGAGGCGAAGCTGACCTCCTCGAGTCGGAACGGATGAAGCCACGCGCGGACACCGAGCGTCAACTCGCCGATCACTATCGCTGGCAGGGCAACTTCGCGAAGTCGGCGTCATGGTACCGCCAGGCACTGCGGAGCGAACCCGGTGACACGGCTGCGCAGAACGGAATGCACCTGCTCGACCGAGCGATTGAAGCCCGGTTGCTCATGCCTGGCGAACTCGCCGGCGGCGACTTCGGGTCCGGCATGCAGGCCACCAGCGACAACGCAGGCTTCGGTTTCTACGCCCTGCGGCTGAGCCAGGGATTGTCGGTCGGCTCATCTTCGGTGTTCACCCTGAGCGGCGAACTGCGCTCGGCGACCAGCATGGGCACGACCGGCGAAAACCAGGTGGATGCGTATGGCGTCGATGGGGCAGTATCGAGGCGGCTTGGCGCATCGAAATTCACTGCGACACTCGGCGTGCTCGACCATGGAAATGATTCGCGGATCGTGCGCGGTGCGGTTATGGCCGATGGATTCATGGGGAACGTGCGACTGAGGGCTTCGCTGCGACGCACGCCGGCCTACGAACCGCTCTGGGCTCCCAGGTTGCTGGGTGCGCCGGGGAGCCCGGCCACGGCGCTCCAGGCGCAGGGAAATGTTTCCCTGCCGTTAGGCGGCGCGGCCGAGCTGTACGTCATGGGTGAACACCTCGCCGTCAGCGACGACAACACCCGCGTTGCCGGGTCGCTCGCGCTGCGCCAGCGACTGCCGTCCTCGTTTTCGCTCGTGTATTCGGGCAGCGTGATGTCATACGACCAGCAGACGTCGCTCTACTACTCGCCGGCGCGGTACCTGTCGCACTCCCTCGGCCTCGAGTTCGCGCGGTATCGCGAGCAGGGCTTCTCGTATTCGGTGCGCGCGATGCCCGGCTACGCCTGGATGCGTGAACCGTCGGGCACTGCGGATTCCACCACCCGTGACTTGACGGCGTTCCAGTTCGCGAGTGGACTCGAAGTTGGCTATCGCCGCGGCGCGTGGGACCTGCTGCTGTCGAGCGGGCTCTCGGCCGGTCGTGAAGGTGGTTATCGCTCGCAGAACGCGCTGTTATACCTGCGTCGCTCCTGGTAAGCCATGCGCCTCGGCTATAAGGTCTTCCTGCTCTTCGGTCTCGGCGTCGTGCTTGCGGCGCTGGGTGCGATGGTCATGCTGCTGCTGAACATCCCGTACCAGTTCGACAGTGCGTGGTTGTCGCTCGGCGTCACCATGCTGATGTTCTTCCTGATCGTCGTCATCGCGCGATACATCATCCTGTTGTGGCTGGGTTATCTCCACCACCTGGAATCGCGCATCGAGGAAGACGATCCGCACGACCTCTTCGAGCCGCCGGTCACGATCATCGTTCCGGCGTACAACGAGGGCGCGGTCATCGAGAGTGCACTGCGGAGCCTCCTGGAGCTCGATTACCCGTCGTATGAAGTGCTGGTGGTGGACGACGGCTCCACCGACGACACGGCCGCTCGCGCGTCTGCGCTGGAAGGGCGATATGGCGAGGTCTCGATCCGTGTGGTGACCAAGTCCAATAACGGCAAGGCGAGCGCGCTCAACACCGGCATTTCGCTGGCGCGCCATCCGTTCGTGCTCTGCATGGATGGGGACTCGCGGCTGTCGAGGGACACCCTCAAGGCATCGCTGCGACATTTCCGCGACCCTAACGTGGGCGCGGTGGCTGGCAACGTGAAGGTCGTCAACCGCCGGAACGTGTGGACGCGCCTCCAGGCGCTCGAGTACATCGAGGGATTGAACATGGCGCGCCGCGCGCAGGCGTTCGCGCGCACGGTCAACATCATTCCCGGCCCCATCGGTATCTTTCGTCGCGAGGTCCTGCAGGAGCTCGGCGGTTATGAGAAGGACACATTCGCCGAAGACGCTGACCTCACGCTCAAGATCCTCACGGCAGGCTGGCAGATCAAATACGAGGAGCGCGCGGTGGCGTACACCGAGGCTCCGGAGGGACTGCTCGACCTGCTGAAGCAGCGGTACCGCTGGACGCGCGGGATCCTGCAAGCGCTCGGAAAACGCAAATCGTGGTTGCTCGTACCCAAGGGTGGTCCCAGCGTCTGGATCTCGCTCAACACCATGTTGTTCGAAGCGGTGATCTGGCCGTCGGTCAACGTGATCGGGAACCTCGTCTTTGCGATCGGAGCCCTGACCATGGGCATTCCCGAATACGTGCTGTACTGGTGGATGATGCTCACGATCCTCGACATCGCGGCCGCGCTCTATGCCGTGGCCATGGAAGAAGAAGAGCTGTCGCTGGTGCCCTATGCGGTGCTCTACCGTCTCTTCTTCATCGTCATCGTTGACGTGGCCAAGATGTTCGCGTCGCTGGAAGAGCTGTTCAAGGTGCGGATGACGTGGGGCAAACTGGAACGAGCTGGCCGACTCTGAGGAATAATCGATGGACATGAACAACGTGCTTTCGACGATCATCGTCGTCGCCTTCGTGGTGACTGTCGTGCTGGCGGTCGGGAGCTACATGCTCTACAAACTCCGCGAACGCCGCCGGCCGAAATCCACCTTCGATCCGGCCACGGACAACATCTTCTTCGAGCGATTCCTCCCGAAACCAACGGGCGGTCAGTCAGGGAAGCCGCTGTAACGTCAGAGCTGGAGGGCACAGGCCAGGGGCCTCCGCTTGCGCCTGGCGCCACTCCGAAGAATGATCGTGGGTCATGCCCGACTCACCGCAGCGTCAACTGGCCACGTTCCTCGCCAGATATTCTCCTGAGATCGTAAAGGAGGGTCGCGCTGCGCTGGCCATGATGCAGCGCCTGGTGCCCGGGGCCGTCCGTCTGGTCTACGACAACTACAACTTCCTCGTCGTCGGCTACGGTCCGTCCGAGCGCGCATCCGAAGCGGTCCTCTCTCTGGCCTTCGCGCCGCGATGGATCAGTCTCTGCTTCCTGCAGCACGGCACGAAGCTTCCTGACCCGGACAAGCTGCTGCGCGGTTCTGGCACCCGCGTGAGGAACGTCAGGCTCGCCACCTCCGCCGACCTGTCGACGCCCGCGGTCCGTGCGCTGATCACCGAGTCGCTGCGACGCGCATCGGTTCCGATCGACCCGCGAGGCAGGGGCCGGCTCATCATCAGATCGATCTCGGCAAAGCAGCGCCCTCGCCGACCCGCGAAGTAATCGCTGCCGACGTCGAGCACGCTGCTCGTGCGGGGCCATTCCTCGGCCATCGCAATGCCTAACGCGCCACGGCCGTGCTTGCCGCGCGCGAAATTGTGACGCACGTCGCGGAACGGACGCGGGGGGGCGAGTGTTCAAACTGAACCCCCACAGCAACTCCACGCGCCTTCAGGATCGCATCCAACGACGTCCGTCGCCGTGTGCGGCGGTCGGCCGCGGAACCGGAGGGACGCATGTCACCTCGAACGAGTTCGCTGAAGGCGCCACTCGGCATGGACCGCGTTATGCGGGGAGCGGTGCAGGGTGTACGACGGAGGTGGGTTGTGCTCGCCATGCTGGCGACGACTGGCATGGCGGCTCCACTACAGGAACGGGAGGGGCTGGTGGCAGTGCGGTATGTGGAGGGCACCTTGCACGGGTACCTGCGACTCCGGAGCACAGCCGGCGATCCCATCGCCGAGGGCGAACTCCTCCAGGTGCCGCGCCGTCGCGGGCTCGACAGTCGCATGGTGTTCCGCTTCCGTGACTCTTCCTTCTTCGAGGAGCGGGTCGTCTTCACACAGCGCGAAGTGTTTCGCATGGCGAGCTATTCGCTCGTCCAACGCGGCCCTTCGTTCGCCGAGGACCTCGAGGTGAACCTCGAAGGCTCGGGCAAGTATGACGTCAAGGCCACGTCACGCGACGACGGAAAGGTCAAGACATGGTCGGGCACGCTCGACCTTCCAGCAGATACGTACAACGGGATGATCGTCGTGATCGCGAAAAATCTCGCGGCGGGGGACACGCAGCGTGTCCACCTGGTCGCGTTCACGCCGAAACCGCGCCTGGTGAGCCTGGAGCTCGCACCATCGGGAACGACGAGTGTCAGAATCGGCGCCCATTCTCAACAGGCGGTGCACTTCACGCTCAAGCCGAAACTGGGTGCCATGATCGGCTTTTTCGCCAAGGTCACGGGCAAGATGCCCCCGGACAGTCATGCCTGGATCGTTACCGAAGGTGCACCCGGTTTCGTCCGTTTCGAGGGCCCACTCTACTCCGGGCCGGTGTGGCGACTTGAACTCGCAGCACCCGCCTGGCCTGACTGACGAGGAGATGACGATGACGAGGAACGCATGATCACACACCACGCGGACACCGCGATCCGTTCGCCTGCGTTCTGGACGACGAGCGCTGACATCCCGGAGTGTGCACCCCTGAGGGATGACCTCCGCGTTGACGTGTGCATAGTTGGTGGGGGCATCGTCGGCCTCAGCATCGCGTACCTGCTCTCGCGTGCCGGCAAGTCGGTCGCCGTGCTCGAGGATGGTCCCCTCGCCAGCGGCATGTCGTCGATGACGACGGCGCACCTCACGTGCGTCCTCGATGAGCGGTACTTCGATCTCGAGCGCATGCACGGCGATGAGGGTGCCCGGCTGGCGGCCGAGAGTCACATGACGGCGATCAACCGCATCGAGACGATTGTTGGCACGGAGCACCTCGATTGCGACTTTGAGCGACTCAACGGCTACCTGTTCCTGTCACCGGGGGACGACGACGACGTGCTCGTGCGCGAACTCGCCGCCGCGCAACGAGTCGGGATCGACGCCACGCTGGTGAACCGCGCACCACACCCCTCGTTCGAGACGGGCCGCTGCCTGCTCTTCCCGAACCAGGCGCAGTTTCATCCGCTGCGGTACATCGCCGGCCTGGCG
>DATMBT010000315.1:0-5678 GCA_035559475.1 Gemmatimonadaceae bacterium | reverse complement strand
CGGCGAAGGCGGGATGGGCATTGTGTACGCCGCCCATCAGGACGCGCCGCTCCCGCGCGACGTCGCGATCAAGGTGATTCGCGCCGGACCGCACGCGCCACGCCTGGTTGCGCGCTTCGAGGCGGAACGGCGCACGCTCGCGGCGCTCGACCATCCCAACATTGCACGCATCTTCGACGCCGGCGCCACCGCTGAGGGGCTCCCGTACTTCGCGATGGAGTTGGTGCGCGGTGAGCCGATCACACGGTATTGCGACAGCCACGGCCTGGGGATCGCCGAGCGACTGAAGCTCTTCCAGGACGTGCTCGATGCGGTGCAGTACGCGCACCAGAAAGCCGTTGTGCACCGCGACATCAAGCCGTCGAACGTGCTGGTCGCGGATCGCGACGGGCGCGCCACACCCAAGGTCATCGACTTTGGCGTTGCGAAAGTCACCTCCGTCGAACCGGCGCTCGCGTCCCAGACAACGCAGGGTACTATCGTCGGGACCATTGAGTACATGAGTCCCGAACAAGCCGCGGGGTTGTCGGACCAGGTGGATACGCGTTCCGACATCTACTCACTTGGGGTGCTGCTGTACGAACTGCTGACGGGCTGCCTGCCATTTCCAGGGCCGGTGCTGCGTACCGCTACACCAGCAGAGCTGGAGCGCCTGCTGCGCAACACGGATCCTCCCGAGCCGAGCAAGTGTGTCACGACGAGCCCGGATGCGGGTGATCGCGCACGGGTGCGCGCCACCGATCCCGGTCGCCTGGCACGGGCACTTCAGGGAGACCTCGACAACATCGTCGGCGTTGCGATGCGCAAGGAACCGGAGCGTCGTTATGCATCGGTAGGGCAGTTCAGCGAGGACATCGCCCGGTATCTCGACGGCCGTCCGGTGCGCGCGCATCCTGCAACGTTCGGATATCGGGCACGCCGGTTTATTGGCCGCCATCGCTTTGAGGTTTTGGGCACCGCTGCCGCGCTCTTTCTCCTGGTCGCCGTCAGCGCGTCCTTCACTCTCCGCCTCGCCGGCGAGCGCGATCGCGCACATCGTGAGGCGGTCAAGGCGGCGCAGGTGGCGTCATTCCTCCAGGAGATCTTCCAGGTCTCCGATCCCACCAGCCAGGCGACAGGGAATGTCACGGCGCAGCAACTGCTCGATCAGGGTGCGGCGCGCATCGCGTCCGAGCTGAAGGGACAGCCCGAAGTCCAGGCGTCGCTGCTCACGGTGATGGGCGCTACGTATAACGGCCTGGGTAACTACGACGCATCGGAGCGTGTCCTCGAGGAAGCGCTCGAGCGCCAACGCGCGCTTTACGGCGATCGGCACGTCGATGTTGCTGCGACGCTGTACCAGCTGGGACGCACTCGCGCTGCCGGAGGCAAGCGGCTGGCCGAAGCTGATACCGCCTTGCGCGCCTCACTGGCGATCCGGATCGATCTTCTCGGCGCGCGTGATACCGCAACGGCCAAGGCCATGACGCAGTTGGCGCTGGTGCTCCGCGCAACAGGGAAGTTGGAGGAAGCAGAGCAACTGGCCCGGCAGGCGGTCGACATCCATAAGACGAGCGGCAATCCCGACACCCGCGACTATTCGGAAAGCCTGCACAACCTCGCATTCGTGTTGCGCACGCGACGGAGCGATCAGGAAGCGGAGACCGTATACCGCGAGGCGCTGGCGATGCGCCGTCGCATCTACGATCCGTTTCACCCGGACCTGCTGATGACGATGAGCAACCTCGCGGTGCTGATTGATGCACGGGGGGCGTTCGTCGAAGCCGAGTCGTTGTATCGCGAAGTATTGGCGCGTCGGCGGGAACGGTTAGGCCCGGAGCATCCTCAGACCCTCATCTCCCTCAACAATCTCGCGACGAGTCTCTGGCGCACGGGTCGTTTCGCGCAGGCGGCCAGCGTCTTTCGCGAAGCCGTGACCGTCGGTCGTCGCGTGTACGGCGAAAACGCGACGTTTGCCATCATGCTCAACAATCTCGGTGTGGCACTTCGACGGTCAGGTGATCTCGCGGCCGCCGAGCAATGTCACCGCGAAGCGTTGGCGATCAATCGCAAGCTGAAGGCCGAGCCCCGTCTCGCAGCTGACATGGACAACCTGGGACGCGTGCTCCTCGCACGTGGTGACATCCAGGGTGCCGTGCGACTGCACCTGGACGCGCTTGCGCTTCGGACCCGGCTGCACGGGGCCGACAACCCGGATCTGGCCGAGAGTCTCGCGCCGCTGGGTCTCGCGCGTCTCGCTGAGGGCAAAGTCACAGAGGCGGAGACGTTGTTGCGGCGTGCGAGAGCCCTTGGCACTGGGAAACTGGATGCCCAGGATCCTCGTGTTGCGCAGTCCGCCTTCGACCTTGCTACTGCACTGCGCGCTCGCGGAGCATACGATGAGGCGGAGCGGTTGCTCCGGGAGTCGCTGGCCATTCGCATCGCGCGACTGGGTGACGGCCATCCGGACGTCGCGGTGACGTTGCGTGAGCTGGGGACCCTCGTGCGGCACAACGGTCGCGTACACGAATCCGATTCGCTGCTGGTCGAAAGTCATCGGCGCGCTCTCGACCGCCTGGGTGCCGACCATCCAGACACGCGTCGGATCGAGGAAGAGATCCGTCGCACCAAGGCGCAGCAGTTCTAACCCGGGCCAGCCTCGCGTGGACTTCAATGGGGCAACCTCTGTAAGGCCGACGGGGTCGAAGGAGAGTCCCAGGGGAAACCATGCGATTTCTGCTCGCCAGTTATACGATCCTGCTGCCCACGCTCGCGGTGTCTGCCCAGTCAACATACGACCTGACGGGCAAACCAGACGGATCCATCAAGGAACCGTTCACGCAGGTCGCCGGTGTGCGCGAATTGCCCGGCAACCGTGCGATTATCACCGACCAATCGGAGCGTCTCGTATTCCTCGTCGACTTCGCCGCAGGCAATCGGCGACAGATCGGGCGACAGGGTGACGGGCCGGCCGAATACCGGTTCCCGATGGCGCCGTTTCCAGCGTCAGGCAACGCGACGTGGATACTCGATGCAACGCTCCGTCGCGTTCACGTCATCGGTTCCGATGGGTCCTTTCGTCCTTCGCTGACACCACCGTATGGTGCCGTGCCTGGCGGACTGCTCGCGGCACGCGGTGTCGACACTCGCGGCAGGATGTATTTCGAGGGCAACAGCTTCAACAGCGAAACAGGTCGATTCACCGACTCGGTGGCGGTCATCAGCTGGGATCCTTCGAGCAATGCCACCGAAACACTCGGCAAGGTCTGGACTGGAGGGCGGGTGATCACCCAGAGCGCTGGATTCACGGCCAGCGTCGCGCGCTCCATCCTGCCATTTCCTCACATCGACGCCTGGGTTCCGCTCCCTGACGGGCGCGTTGCACTCGTCAGGCAGTCACCTCACACCATCGCCTTCCTCGAACGCGGCAGCCCCCTCAAGTCGGGACCGGTGCTTTCTGGGACCGCCATTCCCGTGACGGCCGCGGAGCGAGATGCCTATCGCGAACGAAATTCGGCGAACCGAATAGTCGCGACGGGCGGCGTTGAGTCACGCCGCGTCCAGATTGACGACGCGTCGTTCCCGGCCGACATGCCGGCGTTTATTGCCACAGCGGTCCTCAGCGACGCGACTGGACGAATCTGGGTTGGTCGCAGCCACCGCTCAACCGACCGAACCTGGCGGTATGACCTGTATGACACACAGGGCGCGCACGTCGGAGTCGCAACGCTGCCCGTTCACTCACGGATTGTCGGATTTGGTGACGGTGTGGCGTACGTCGCCCGGACTGATCCCGCAGACGACCTGGTGTATCTGGAGAGGCATCGTCTCAGATAGTCCCGCTCTGGAACAGCCCAGCCAAACCCGAGGCTGAAACTCCCGCTCCCTGCCCGGCGTTGTTCTCCTTGACAGACTAGGAGAGCAGGCGCAGACTCCTAGTCCAACTAGGAGAGAGGCTCATGGCGAAGTCTGCGCAGATCCTGCCAGGAACGCTGGACATGCTGATCCTCAAGGCGGTGTCGCTCGCGCCGCTGCACGGCTATGGAGTCCTGCTGCGTATCGGCCAGATCTCCAACAACGCGCTCGAGATCCCGCAGGGGTCGCTCTATCCGGCTCTTTACCGGCTCGAACACCAGGGTCTGATCGACGCCGAGTGGGGCGAGAGCGACAACAAGCGAAAGGCGCGGTTCTATCGGCTCACGCCGGCCGGCCGTCGCCGGCTCAGGGAAGAGACGGCCAGCTGGAATCGTCTCGCCGAAGCCATTGCCACGGCGATGAGTGCCACGCCGCAGGAGGCCTGAGATGCACGCACGGCTGCGGTCCTTCGCGCGCATGCTGTTCAAACGCGACGACTTCGAACGCTCCATGAGCGACGAGATGCGCTTCCATATGGAGGCATACACCAACGATCTCGTTCGCGGGGGCATGGCGCCCGAGGAAGCGCAGCGCCGGGCGCGTGTGGAATTCGGGCCGCAGGCGGCATTGCAGGAGGAGTGCAGGGAAGCGCGGGGGATCCGCGTTTTCGACGAGCTGCGACAGGACCTTCGTTATGCAGTGCGCCAGCTCAGGCGGTCGCCGGGCTTCGCCATCGTCGCCGTCACTTCACTTGCACTCGGTATCGGTGCCAACAGCGCCATCTTCGGCATGATGGACGCGGTCCTCTTCCGCACGCTTCCCGTCTACGATCCCGGTGCGCTCTATTTTCTCGCCCACGGATCGGGCGATGACGTCAGGACTTCGTCCAACTATCCGCTGGTCTCGCGATACCAATCGTCAGGCATATTCGAGAGCGTGACGTCAACCAGCCGGCGGACGTTCACGGTGGCGTCTGCGCAGGGTCCCGAACGCGTCGACGGCGAATACGTGAGCGGGAACTATCATGCCACGCTCGGCGTTCATTTTTCGCTCGGACGCGGCTTCAGGGCCGAGCCGGACCGGCCGGATGGTCGACCGCCGGTCGCGGTCATCAGCGACGAATTCTGGATGCGGCGGTTCGGGCGCGATCCAGGAGTGATTGGCAAAACGCTGACCGTCGACGGTGGTATCGTCAGCATCATTGGTGTAACCTCGGCCGGATTCAACGGACTGTTTCCGGGCACCCACGTAGACATTACCATGCCGCTCTTTGTGCGGGCGGTCGAGAATGCGGCGTTCCTGAGCCAGCGTGACCGATGGATCTCCGTGCGTATCATCGGAAGACTCAGAGCTGACCGCACGGAAGCCCAAACACGGGCCGCGGTGAGCGACCTCTTTCGCCGCTACTGGGCGGAGCCGGAGAACGAGCGACCTTCTGGAGACGTTCGCCTTGGGGCCCTCGTGCCAGCCGGCAAAGGTGAAGCCGAGGTGAGTAAACGTTACGCCACACCACTGCGACTCCTCTTCGCGATGGTCGGGATCGTCCTCCTCATCGCGTGCACGAATGTGGCGAACCTCTTCCTCGCCCGAGGCGTCAGCCGCTCCCGGGAAGTCGCCGTGCGACTGAGCCTCGGCGCGGGCCGCGCCAGGCTCGTGAGGCAGATGCTGACCGAAAGCTCCCTGCTGGCGATCGCCGGTGGTGCGCTCGGACTGCTCGTCGCGTTTGTATCCATGCGGTACATCGCATCCGCGTTCCTCGTCGGCGATCGTCCCCTTATCATCGATGCACACCTGAACGGTCGCGTCTTCGCGTTCACCGCGGCGGTTTCACTGGTGTGCAGCCT
>DATMBT010000314.1:0-3243 GCA_035559475.1 Gemmatimonadaceae bacterium | reverse complement strand
CGACGTTCTCCGCACCGATGGCGATCTCGCCGGTTGCGTTGGGAATGACATCGCGCTCGAGCCAGTCCACGTACGCCGTGATGAGTGGAATGGCAACATCAGCAGCGACTCGCAGCGAATCGCGTAGCGCAACGTTGGAGTCGGATGCAAACGCGAGGTCGAGGTCGCGCCCAAGCATGTCGACCGCACCGCGCGTCATCGCCGCGCCGCGTTCGGCGAGCAGCCGCGGCGGATTGGTGAGGTTGGACCTCGCGGCGGCCAGCAGGTCGGGCGCCTGTTGCAGCTTGCTGATGATGCGGCGCATGCGAACCGGCGCCGCGTCGCTCTCCATCGCCATCAGGTTGTGCACTCCATCGGACAGCGCGGAAGCGTACAGCATGGGGTTCCGCTTCCAGTTCTGGAGTGTCTCCTGTTCGAGGAGCCAGCCGTCGATAACGCCAAGGAGGATCAGCCGGTCAACACGCTCGTCAGGCGTCAGCGTGGTCGTGTCGAATGCGGCCAGGGTCTGTGCATCGCGCTTCAACGCGACGATTTCTTCCGCAATGGCGGCGGCGCTGAAGTCATCCAGCCGGTCGTCGTGCTGGTGAAGCCCGTTCCCGGCCGCAATGGACGGATGCCGTCGCGCAAAGTCGTCCAGGTATCGGTCGACGAACTCCCCGAATGAATGGGTCGACTCCCGCACGCACCCGATCGCGAACGTCGTCAGGCAGAGGGAGATGGTCAGGACGCGACGAGTGCGGGTCATCACGGGAGGTCCGGTTGGTTGAACGTTGAGGAGTGCCGCCAAGACTATGTCCGCGGCCCGGATGCGCCATAGCCCGAGGGTTCGAACTCGCCCGGAATCAGCGTTGACCGACTGAGGACCGTAGTCCATGTTCTGCAGCCTGCGCCACCCAGGCCAGTGTCGCCATCCCGGCACCCGCTTCCAACAACCCAGCGTCGCCCATCCTGATGCCGCGTCCTCTTTCGATTCTGGTCTGGATCCTGGTCTCCCTCGCCGGCGCCGGCGCGTTTGGCGTCATGGCCCTCGGACGTGGGGAGCATCTGAGCGCCGCCTGGCTGCTCATCGCGGCCGTCTGCACGTACATGGTCGCCTACCGGTTTTACAGCCGGATCATCGCGTCCAACGTGTTCGCGCTGGACGCCACTCGCGCGACGCCGGCCGAACGCCTCAACGACGGTCGCGATTTCGTGCCGACCAATCGCTGGATCGTATTCGGTCACCACTTCGCCGCCATTGCCGGCCCCGGGCCGCTCGTTGGTCCAACCCTCGCCGCGCAGTTCGGTTTCCTGCCCGGCGCCATCTGGATCATCGTCGGCGTGGCACTCGGCGGCGCCGTCCAGGACTTTGTCATCCTCTGCTCGTCGGTCCGCCGCAACGGCAAGTCCCTCGGCCAGATGGCGAAGGAGGAAATCGGCACCGTCGCCGGCTTCACCGCGCTGGTGGCCGTGCTTGGAATCATGATCGTGCTGATCGCGGTGCTCGCCCTGATCGTCGTCAACGCGCTCGGGGAAAGCCCGTGGGGCATCGTCACCGTCGGCCTGACGATTCCCATTGCGCTCATCATGGGCGGTTACATGCGGTGGATTCGTCCGCACCGCGTGCTCGAAGCGACCGCCATCGGTCTCGTGTTACTCGTCGTCGCGCTCTATGTCGGCCGGATGGTCTCCGAGAACCCGGCGCTCGCGCCCACGTTCACGTTGAGCCGCCAGAGTCTCGCCCTCTGGATCATGGGCTACGGCTTCGCGGCTTCTGTCCTTCCCGTCTGGCTGCTGCTCGCGCCGCGCGATTACCTCAGCGCGTTCGTGAAGATCGGTGTGGTCATGGCGCTCGCCGCCGGCGTGCTCATCGTGCTCCCGCCGCTGCAGATGCCGGCCATCACGCAGTTCATCGACGGCACGGGTCCGGTGTTCGCCGGCAAGCTGTTCCCCTTCTGCTTCATTACCATCGCGTGCGGCGCGATTTCAGGATTCCACTCGCTCATCTCGTCAGGCACGACGCCCAAGTTGCTCCAGCGCGAGCCTGACGCGCGGTTCATCGGCTACGGCGCCATGCTCACGGAGTCGCTGGTCGCTATCCTCGCCCTGATCGCTGCCTGCGTGCTGACGCCCGGCGAGTACTTCGCCATCAACTCTCCCGCCGGCATCATCGGGACCACGCCCGAAACGGCGTCGGCGGCAATCCAGAATTGGGGATTCACCCTCGACCCGGAATCGTTCCGCCAGCTCACATCGAACATCGGCGAGGAGCGCCTGCTCTCGCGCACCGGCGGCGCGCCCAGCCTCGCCGTCGGCATGGCGCACCTGTTCGCGAACGTGCTCGGTGGCCCGACCGCGCTCGCGCTCTGGTACCACTTCGCGATCATGTTCGAGGCCCTGTTCATCCTGACGACCCTCGACGCCGGCACGCGCGTGGGCCGATTCATGCTGCAGGACCTGTTGAAACATGCCTGGGCGCCGCTCGGACGAGTGTCGTGGTACCCGGGCGTCGTGTTCACCAGTGCCATTTTCGTGCTGATGTGGGGGTACTTCCTCTACCAGGGTGTGATAGACCCGTTAGGCGGCGTGAACACGCTGTGGCCGCTGTTCGGTATCGCCAACCAGCTGCTGGCCGCAGTGGCGTTATGCGTCGGCACGACGGTCATCATCAAGATGGGGAAGGCGAAATACGCCCCGATCACCATTGCGCCGCTCGTGTGGCTCGCGATCATCACCATGACGGCCGGCTACCAGAAGATCTTCTCGGCCGACCCGAGGCTCGGCTTCCTCGCGCGCGCGAATCTCTACGAGACAACGCTCGCCGCGGGCAACCTGCCGCCGGGGATCGCGAGCGCCAGCGTCGCGCAACGGTTCATCCTCAATGACCGCATCGACACGGCCGTCACGGCGTTCTTCATGGTGTCGGTGATCATCATCATCACCGCCAGCGTGAGGGAGTGGTACAAGGTGGTTTCGGGACGCATGCCGGCGGTGTCTTCGGAGCACCCGTTCGAGCCAAGGACAGTCGCCGCGACCGGCGACTAGCAACATCTCGCGTCCGCAGCCACCGACGCGGCGGATCTCCGCCGCGTCGCCTGTTTTACGGCTGGACCACGCGGAGTCGTGCTGCAGCCAGGCGAGCCGCATTCATCAGGCTGTCCAGCGCGGCGCGCCGGAACAATCGCCCGCGGCTCACGACGAGTTCGATCTCGGCGACGTTCCTGACATTCTCCAGCGGATTCGCCCTGAGCACCACGAGATCCG
>DATMBT010000313.1:0-2709 GCA_035559475.1 Gemmatimonadaceae bacterium | reverse complement strand
CACGCGGCCTGACGAGTTGACGGTCGCGACCTGCGCATTGCTGCTGCTCCACGATACGCTCCGACCCGTGAGCGCCGCGCCGCGGGAATCGCGTGGCTGCGCGCTGAACGTCATGGTTTCGCCGACCTTCAGCGTCGCGTTAGGCGGCTGGACCTGCACACTGGCGACGGGGACGCCCGTCACCGTGATGTCGGCGATTCCGCTCTTGCCCTCGATGCTGGCCGCGATCTGGACGACGCCGGCGCTCCGGGCCGTGACATCGCCGGAATCGCTCACCGTGGCAACCGCGGGGTCGTCGGCCGCCCAGAAGGCCTCGCGATCGAGCACCGCCCCACTCGCGTCCCGCGCTTCAGCCTGGAACGAGACCGTCGAGCCGACGACCATGGTAATCGTCGAGGGTGTGACGACGACGGTGTCGACGGCCTGGGATGGGTCAACACTGTCGACCGTGCAGGCGGCGCTGAGCAGCGACAGGAGCAACCACAGCACGCTGCTGGTGGGAACGGCGGCGCTTCGGGTGCTGCACCGCGCTCTCGTACGTCGAGAACGAGGCATGAGGAACACTAGCAACGTGCACCAGCCATCCGAAAGCACAGCCGTAGGTGCACTCGTCAGGCAGCCTCGGCCCATCGTGATGTTGAGCCGGCTGCGTCACGTCGCTGGGTCACGGCGTGAACGAGGAAGTTGCGCCCCGGCAGGAATCGTCACAGCACAGGCACGTCGTGCCACGGTGTATGGGCGCGCCGCCAAGCGCCACCATCGATGCACCCGCGCCGCAAGGCCGGTTCGCGTAACCTGGATCACGAAACGCGAACGAGGTCCACAACGGTTGTCGCTGGATTGCCACACAGCAACGTCAGGGTTGACCCTGTGGGTCGCGTGTCGTCTTGAGTGAGCACCCCGTCGCCTCCACGTAACCACGCCGAATGACGTCAACGAGTCCAGGATTTCACAGCGGTACGCATCGTCGCTATGAGGAACGCCAGTCGCCTGGGGCACGCGTCGCACTGCGTGTGCACCGGAAGCCGCGCGTCGTTCCGGTGACCGTCATCGTCCCAGCGTACAATGAAGGCGCCTCGCTTGCGGACACGCTGATCTCGCTGCTCACGCAGACCGTCGCCCCGGCGGAAATACTCGTGGTCGACGACTGTTCCACCGACGACACCGCTGATGTTGCGGCGCGACTCGGCGTGACCGTGCTGCGCCCGCCGGCGAACACTGGCTCCAAGGCGGGCGCGCAGTCGTTCGCGTTAGGGCAGGTGAAGACACCGTTCGTCATGGCGATCGACGCCGATACGACCCTCGCGCCCGACGCCATCGAGCGATTGCTGCCGGCGTTCGACGACCCCGATGTCGTGGCGGCGTGCGGATCGGTGATCCCTCGTCGCGTCAGGTCGGTGTGGGAGCGAGGTCGCTACGTCGAGTACCTCTTTGCCTTCACCTTCTACAAACGGGTGCAGGAAGCATGGGGCGCGCCGCTGATCGCGTCGGGCTGCTTTTCGATGTACAGCACCGACGCCCTGCGTGCGGTTGGCGGGTGGCCCACGCGAACCCTGGCGGAGGATATGGACCTCACGTGGACGTTCTACGAATGCGGCGGAAAGGTGCGCTTCATTCCGGAAGCGGTCAGCTATCCGATCGAACCGCCTGACCTGTATTTCCTCAACAAGCAGCTCAAGCGGTGGTCGCACGGATTTGTGCAGAACGTACGCCTGCATCGACGCGGACTGCTCGAGGTGCCGTTCCTGCGGCACGCGGTTGCGGTCTCGTTCTGGGACGCCATTGTGGCGGCGGCGGCTTACCTCTTTCTGCTCCCGATCCTGGCGCTGGCGCTCGGAAATCCGTGGCTCCTGCTGGGCTACGTCATCGACATTCCCGCGGTGGCGGTCCCGGTGCTCATCGGAGCCGCGGAACGCGGCGAAACGCGACAGGCGCTCGTGTCCCTCCCGGCGTTCTTCCTGATTCGAACGATCAATGCCGCCCACTTCCTCAGAGCGGCGTGGCTCGAGCTCGTGATGAAGCGTTCGTTCGTCACCTATGAAAAGGGGCACTGAGATGACCGCTGGACTTCCTGGCGCCGGCATTGGCGGGTTGTTCTATCTCGCCTCCAGCATCCTGTTGCCGGTGAGAAGCCTGTGGCGGCGGTTGCGGGGGCGTCCCGATGCCGTGCCGCTGCGACAACAGCTCCACAGCGCGCTGATCGCGTTCGGAATCATTGGTGGTCTCTGGGTGGCGGGCTGGGTGCTCGCCTTCATCGTGCCTGACGACATGGTTCCGCACAACGCGTTCTCCGGCACTGGCGCAAGCGGACAAGCACACACTGTCATTCCCTTCGTCACGTTTCTCGTGGCGGTTGGAACTCTTGTCCTCGTACTCGTGATGGTGGAGCTGGCCCGTGTCATCCAGGCGGTGACGAACACGGGGGACCGGATTTCGTGAGCGTGCACACAGGAGTGCGTCGGTCATTGGTGGCTGCTGCGCTGATGCTCGCGTCCGGCCTGGCGAGCGGGCAGGTACCCCGTATGAATGTTGACGCGACCCTCACCCGGGCGGATTCCGCGTATGCGCGCGGCGATCGTGAGCGCGCTCGAGCGCTTTATGCCGAAGTGCTGGCGAATGACAGCACACAATCCCGGGCGGTGTTCCGACTCGCGCAACTCACCGAGTCTGGGGAACGAGCCCTGATGCTCTATCGCCGTTACATCGCAC
>DATMBT010000312.1:0-11009 GCA_035559475.1 Gemmatimonadaceae bacterium | reverse complement strand
GCGACCCTTGAGCACTGCCAGGCGGTTCCCGTCATCGCTCCACGTCAAGCGGTTGTACTGCAGCGTGTCGTTGTCGAGGACGTGAGTGCGCCCACTACGGAGGTCGAGGAGGTAAAGGCCGTTCCCATCCCGGACCTGCGTATCCACCGTGTATGCGAGCAGGTCGCCTTGCCGATTGAACGTGATGTCGCCGACGGATCCGAGGAACAGCGATCGTCCCGAGGCGAGCTCGTGGACCACCGCGTCAGCGCCGCGCGCCGCGTTAGGTCCACCGAGAGGGGCCGCCGGGGCGCCGGCACCGCGCCCTCCGCCGCCACCACCCCGGCGCCGCAGGATGAGGTGCGTCGCGGTCGCGTTGAAGTCACCGGACTGCATCCGCTGCCAGGACTGCGTGCGTCCGGAGGCCAGCTCGCGCAACTCCATGCGGGGTGGCGTCGTCGGGGCAGCCGAACCGCGGCCATTGCCCGGCGTCGTGGCGCCCGGCGTGCCCTGCGCACCGGAATCGGGTTGGACAGGTGCCGGAGCGTTGCCCGCGCGCGCCCCGCGTGCCGCCGGGACCGAGTCAACCTGGTACACGACCCAGCGCGAGTCCGAGGAAAACGTCGCGTCGTGGGCGTTAGGCACCTCGATGTCCAGATTGGTGTCGAGGTTCTTCAGGTGGAGCGATGGCCGGGAATCGGCCGGCAGTGTGTTCGTGTACCGCAGCGTGTACCCGACCCACTTGCCATCCGGCGAGAGCTCCGCGCCTTCGATGCTTCGCCACCGTGAATAGTCAGCAATGGTGAGCGGCTTCCTGCTTCCAGCAGGAGTGGAAGCGGCTCCGTCCTGGGCTCGCGCCTGTGCCAGCGGGAGCATGAGTGAAAGCAGCAGTCCAGTGACGAAACGGGTGGCGACGAAACGCGAGACCATCGGAGTCCTCGTGGGTGAAGTACAGCGCCCAAGAATCTGAGCGACGGGTTGCGGAGAGCAAGTCGCCCAATGGTCGGACACCGGACGCTCGCTAGGCGGCCACCCAGGGTTGGCCAAGTGATTCCAGCGTCGCCCGGCACCAGTCCTCCAGGCGGGACGCGTAGTCACGGGCGTCGAACGTCTCCAGGTCGACGATGGTCACGCGCGGGCGGAGGGAGGAGCCCGTCGCGATGTCGCCCGGCAACGGAGGAACACTCCACGACGGCTGGATGCCCGCGTCCAGCTGGCGAAGGGTCCGCGCCACGTATTGAGGGTCGTCACCCGCAATCCAGATCCGGTAGAGCAGTGCCCAGCAGCGCTCGAGCGCCGCGAGTGATTGACCGGACGGGTGCTGCAGCGTGTAAGCCGCAAACGCACTCCCGTGCCTGCTTCCCCACGGCTCCTGCCTCGAATGATCGAGGCCCAGGAGGATCGAGAACCGCTCGGCGCAGGAGTCGTCCGCCTGCTCGTAGGCAGCGCCGCACTGAACGCAGACATGAACCGGCATGATCCGTTGCCCGTCTGCAGCAGTTACACCGGAAGGAACCAGTGGATGTAGCCACACTGCGCGCAGACATAACAGTCGGCCCGAGGTCCGGTCCACTCCAGGTCAAAGAACGACGCTATAGCACCATGCAACTGCGCGTTCCGGTGATGAAACTGATCGAACTTGCAGATCTCGCAGCGCAGGTGGACGCCGGCGACGACTGCGCGTTCCGGTTCGGCCTTGCTGAATAGTCCCATGACTCCCTGTCCGATAGCGGGATCAGCAATCTAGCCAGCCTGGTCGCGAAGTCAGTCGGCCCGTAACGCCACTGCTGGTTCAACTCGCGCCGCACGCAGGGCGGGAATCCAACTGGCGAGCAACGCCACCGCGAGCAGTGTGACAACCACCGCAGTGAGAACGGTTGGGTCGCGCGGCGAAACCTCGAACAGCAACGGCGAAATCCATCGACCGGCGACGAGCGCGGCTATAACTCCCAGGACGACTCCAACCGTCACGATGCGGAGGCTCTCACGCATCACAAGCCCGACAACATCACGCGTGCGAGCGCCGAGGGCGACTCGAACGCCCATCTCGTGCGCACGCTGGGCGACACTGTGCGCGATCACTCCATACAGGCCCAGTGCGGCCAGCAGCAGGGCCAGCAGGCCAAACGTCGCGAACATGGTGGCACCGAGTCGCCACGAACGCATCGACGGTGCGACCACCGACTCCAGTGACTTCACCACCACGTAGCCGGCACCAGGCATCATCGATTGCAGCGACTTTCGCAGTCCGTCAACGGCGTTCGCCGCATTCCCGCGCGTGCGGACGAACAGCGAATAGAAGTTGTCGCCGAGCTGCGCCTCGGGCAGGTAGTACACGAGGTTCCAATCGTCCCCGAAGTTCCCGTACTTCACGTCTTCGGCGACGCCAATCACACTCCGGCAGGGATTCGTGCGCTCGCTCGTCTTGATGCACTGGCCGATGGCCTCCTTGTTCGGCCAGAGTCCGCGGGCCATTGACTGGCTCACGACCACGACCAGAGGTCCACCCTTGCGATCCTGGTCGGTGAAGCTGCGACCGCGAATGATTCGCGTGCCAGTTGTGATGAAGTAGCTCGTCGACGCACCCTGCGTGAGGAAGGCGCCGAGCTTGCTCGCAGAGTCAGCCCCGGGCAGATAGATGTCGTCCACATAGGAGGCACTGAATGGCACCGTGAGCGCGACCGTCGCGTCTTCGACCCCGGGTTGCTGCCGCGCGCGCCCGATCAGTTCCTGTTGCAGCGCCTTCCGCTGGGCGGAGTCGAGTTGTGCGCCACGCATGCGCGGTTCGACCCAAACGATGCGATCGACGTCGTAACCCGGATCGACGGCGCTGACCCCCTGCAGGCTTCGCACAAAGAGACCTGCGCCAACCAGCAGGATGACCGAAAGCGCCGCCTGCAGCACGAGCAGCGAGGTCCGGAGCAGCGACCTGTGGGCGTACCCTTCGCGAGCACCGGCCTTGAGCGCCACCGCAACGTCGGTGCGACGGGACTGGAAGATCGGGGCGAGCCCGGCGAGCAGTCCGGCGAGCAGCGCGGTCGCCGTCGCAAAGAGCAGGATCCGGCGGTCGGCGATTGCGCTTTCCCACTCCACTTGCGGCATGAGCGTGGCGCGAAGCAGCTGTCCGCCCCACTGTGCGACGAACAACCCTGCGGCTGCGCCGATGACGGCGAGCAGGAGGCTTTCCGTCAGCAGTTGCCGCGCCAGCCGCGACCGGCTCACACCTAACGCGAGCCGCACGGCGATCTCCCGGTGTCGGCGCAGCGCGCGGCCGAGGAGCAGGTTGCCAACGTTGGCGCAGGCAATGAGGAGCACCACGAGGGCCACGCCGAACAGCCACTTCGCGACCTTTGTATCGGCGCTTTGCTCGGGCCCACGCTCCTCGAAGACCGGATACAGCACAACGCGTGGCTGGGCGATCGCGATCGGCGTCGTCCGCGGCTGGATCGCGACCTGCCTGTCGTAACTGCGACGGTAGGCGTTGGTGAGGTCCGCCGTCAGCGCCTCGACGGACACACCAGGCTTGCCCCGTGCGAACATCTCGAGCCAGGTGATGTTGTAGGTGGTGCGATACCGTTGCCACATCTCGCCGAAGTCCTGCGCCGCCGACACGGCGATCGGAAGGAACGCGCTGGGCGTGAGCAACTGCGTCGCGGCAAAACCTTTCGGCGCGACGCCGATGATGGTGAATGTGGCGGGACCGATCTGCATCGACTCTCCGAGGACGCTGTCCGATCCGGCGTACTTCGATTGCCAATACCCGTACGACAGCACCACGACATTCGCGCCGTCAATGTCGCGATCCTCGTCGGCGGTGAAGAAACGGCCGATCACAGGGTGCGCGTTGAAGAACTGCCAGAGTGAGGCGCTCATCGCGCCGAGCGTGAGCTCGCGCGTGTCCTCGCCAGTGCCGACGGCCACGCGTCGAGTTGAGAATGCGCCGATGACTTCGGTCGTCGTCGCGGATTCGCTGATGTCGAGGAAACGCTGGTACTGCGCGCTGTTGCCGGTGAAGACGGAGCCGTCACTGACGCGCTGGAAGTACAGGTGGTGGGTACGCTCCGGCGAGATCAGGAAGGCCGGCGGGCGAAAGAGCAGCCGATCCACGATGCCGAACATCGTGGCGTTCGCGCCAATGCCGAGGGCGAGCGCGACCACGATGACTGACGCAAACCCCGGCTGCCGCCGAATGCCGCGCATGGCGTAGCGCAGGTCGTGCCAGAACCCCGACCACCATTCGGCGCGCTTCTCCTGCCCAACGCGCTGGCGGTCAATATGTGCGAGGTTGTCACGAACGAGGGACACGTCACCGAACCGGCGCTCCGCTTCACGCCTGGCTTCGTCGGGATTCATTCCACCAGCCATGAGTTCCCTCATTGTCATGTCGAAGTGAAAGCGCAGCTCGTCATCGACGGCGCGCTCCACGCCTGACGACGTGCGATCGACGCCGAAAAGCCTTGGGCGGCGTGGAGATTCGTGTCCCATCGTCAGGCAGTCCTCAAGACACGGAACACGGCATCGGCATACCGCTCGAACGCCGCGGCCTTGCCCAGCAGTTGGCGGCGTCCGGCCGCGGTGAGTTTGTAGTACCGCGCCTTGCGATTGTTTTCCGAAACGCCCCACTCGGCCGCGATCCAACCGCGCTTTTCCATCCGATGCAGGGCGGTGTACAGCGCCCCTTCCTCGACTTGCAGCTCGTCGCGTGTCGTCTCACGGATCCATCGCGCGACGGCATAGCCGTGCATCGGGCCCCAGGTGAGCGTTTTCAGGACCAGGAGGTCGAGTGTTCCCTGAAGCAGGTCGAGGTCTGTCGTCACGCGCGTCTGGCTGAAGGGTCGTCCCCTGAACGTTTGAGGGGAGATGTCCTTTAGGACACCCCGGTTGCTGAAAACGTTGGGCCGAAAAAAGAACGGCCCCGGACCAAGCCGGGGCCGTCAGAGGTTTTTCCCGCTTCAGAGCGCTATCGGAAGCTGAACGACAGCGAGAGGCCGCGCCCATTGGGCGCAAACGACACACGCTGAGGAAGTGGGACTTTCACCCATCGTTCCGTCGAGATGCGCGACCCGATGAACACGCCGAGTCCCAGACCTGCCGCTGCTCCCACGATTCCCGTCGGTCCGGCGGAAAAGTCCCTCGTCGGGTCTGAAGGATCAAAATTGTTGGCAAACAAGAGCCCCGCGGCCAAGCCAATGCCGGCGCCGATAAGGGCACCTTTCTTTATGGCGCTGCTGCTGCGTCCTGTTTTCCCAGCGGTGATCTCGAGCCTGTCGATTTGAGAGAGCGAGAACGACCAGACGCCACGACCCCTTCCGTCTTCGATGAAGACCAGCGTGTCGCCGCGTTGCTCCAGGAAGTTGGCGATCAGTGGCGAAACCAGGGTGAGCGAGTGGACCCGAACGCGCTGGCCGGGTTGGACTGACACCGCGGTGCTGTTACTGGAGGCCGTCTGAGCGACGACATCCTGTGTGAGGCAAGTAAGACCGAGGCCAACTATCAGGGCTTTCAGGCGCAAAGGGTTAGCTCCAGGCGTTTGATACGACGGATTGCACTGCCTGCCTCAATAATAGTCGTGGCCCGAACTACCGTTCCCGGTCAGTCGGCACTCCTTTATGGACGGTTGCAAGTGCCTGAGAGTAAACCACTGTCCGATTCGAGCCGGGCAGGCTAGCCATCGGCGACCACGAGCAGTATTTGGGTCCCGCCTTGCACGGTCCTAATTTGTGTTCAAACCTGGCAGTTCCTGAACCCGGCAGCCCATGTCCCAGACCAGCTCAAGCATCGTCATCACGACGACTTCCGATCAAGGCATTGGTCCTCCTTTCAAGGCCGCGCCCCAGGCCGGCTCCCTGAAAGGTTCGGAAATCCTCCGCATCGCGACCGAAATCCGCGCGCGAGTTGCAGCGGGCGAGAAGATCTGCAATCTCACGGTGGGAGATTTTGACCCGCGCCAATTCCGGATTCCCCAGATCCTCGAAGACGCGACCGTGGACGCGCTCCGGCGTGGTGAGACGAATTACCCGCCAGGCGTTGGCATGCCGGTGCTGCGCGAGTCGGTGCGTCGCTTCTACGAAAACGCGCTTGGTCTTTCCTATCCGCTGGAAAGCGTCCTGATCACGACCGGTTCACGTCCTGGCGTCTACGGCACGTACCGGACGCTCGTGGCTGAGGGTGAGCGCGTGGTCTACGGCGTTCCGTCGTGGAACAACAACTACTACTCGCACATGCTGGGGGCCGAGGAAGTCGCCCTCGAGTGCAGCTCGGCGGAGTCATTCCTGCCGACGCGCGAACGGCTGGAGCCGGTAATTCGCGGCGCGCGACTGCTGGCGCTGAACTCGCCGCTCAACCCGACCGGGACCGCCTTTTCCGCCGAGTCGTTAGGCGCAATCTGTGACCTGGTGCTGGAGGAGAACGCGCGCCGGACGGCGGCCGAGGGCCCGCTGTACGTGCTGTACGACCACGTCTACTGGCAGCTCACGTTCGGCGACGTGGAGCACGTGAACCCGGTGTCGCTGCGGCCGGAGATGGCGCCATACACGTTCCTCATCGACGGCATCTCGAAGGCGTTTGCCGCGACGGGCATGCGTGTGGGCTGGGTTGTCGGGCCTTCCGCCGGCATCAAGGTGATGGAGAACATCCTGACTCACGTGGGCACGTGGGCTCCGCGCGCCGAGCAGGTGGCGACGGCCCGGTTGCTGGACGACATGGACGCCATCGCGGCGTTCCGACTCGCCCTGATTGCCGGTGTGCAGCAGCGGCTCACGCTGCTCTACTCGGCAATCCAGGATTTCAAGGCGGCCGGCCACCCCGTTGACGCGACGGAGCCGATGGGGGCGATCTACCTGAGCGCGCGTTTCGACCTTCGGGGTCGTGTTGCGCGCAACGGTGCGAAGCTTCTTTCGCACGACGATGTCAGGAAGTGGCTGCTGGAAGAAGCAGGACTGGCGGTCGTCCCGTTCGATGCCTTTGGGTCCTCGACGGACGAGGGCTGGTTCCGCCTTTCGGTCGGTGCCGTTTCGGTCGCAGATATCGAAGCTTCGCTTCCGCGCCTCCGCGCGGGACTCGAGTCACTCACGTAACTGGGAGCACAACCACATGGTCGCCCGTTTCCGCTGGTCGCTGATGTTGTCCTGTGTTGTGTCCTCGGTGGCCGCGGCCCAGGGTGCCGCACCGTCCGCGTCCACCATCGCGCCGATCGAGGAGCAGATCGCCGCAGCGGTCCTGCCGTTGCCGGCCGAGTCGAGGTCGACTGCGACGGTCCTTGGTTACAACATGGACGGCAAGCTCACGCAGCTGAGAAAGGGAACGGGCGTGATGACGTGCCTGGCCGACGACCCGAAGCTGCCGCAGTTCCACGTGGCCTGTTATCACGACGCGATGGAGCCGTTCATGGCGCGGGGGAGGGAGCTTCGCACCAGCGGAGTGACCGGAACGCAGGTGGACTCAGTGCGGTTCAGAGAAGCAAAGTCGGGTGCCCTGAAGATCCCGGCGCAGGCATCCAGCCTTTACTCGTTGACTGGCGGGGCAGGCTTTGATGCGAAGACTGGAACAGCGCCAGGGGCGCGTTGGCTTTATGTGGTCTACATCCCCTACGCGACCGCTGCTACGACTGGCTTGAGCGAGAAGCCTCAGGAGGGCGCGCCGTGGATCATGTACGCGGGCACGCCGAAGGCGCACATTATGTTTACGCCGCGTATGTGAAGAGGGATGGCCGGATGGCGGATGGCGGAAGTCGGAACACCTATCTCTCTTTCTTAGGTCCGACGGCTTAACAGCATGGTGTGGCGGTAGTTGCGCGAACAAGTCCGCAATAGTGAGTCGGACGTCGCTGTCTTGAAGAGTATTTATAATGGCGCCTTGATGGCCAGACTTGCGGTTGAGGGGCAGTCTATCTAGCATTCTATCCGGATTGACGGATATGACTGCTACCGCGCAAGTTCACGACCGCCTGGCCACGCTGGCCGATCCCACCCGGGGGCGGATCCTGATCGCCCTCGAACGCCAGGAACTCACGGTTACTGAGTTGTGCGCTGTGTTGGCACTCCCGCAGTCAACGGCCAGTCGGCACCTCAAGGTCCTCGCCGACGACCACTGGGTGACCACGCGGCAGGAGGGCACGAGTCGCTTCTACGCGAGAAACGGCTCACTCGAACCCGGAGCTGATCGCCTGTGGACCGTCGTCGCCGAAGACCTCCGAGGAGGCGTCAATTACAACCGCGACCTCGCGCGGCTGAACGAGGTGGTCGCGCAGCGCCGGGCGAAGTCGCGCGAGTTCTTTGCTGACGCCGTCGGGTCGTGGGATGAGCTCCGTCAGGAGTTTTTTGGAAGCGCGGTCGGCGGCGGGGCGTTGCTCGGTCTTCTCGATGGAGACTGGGTCATTGGCGACCTGGGTTGTGGAGCCGGACACCTGGCCGCCTTGCTCGTGCCGTTTGTTGGCCGAGTGGTCGGCGTTGACGCCTCACCCCAAATGCTGGAGCAGGCAAAGACACGTCTTGCCGGCGCGCCGGGCGTTGAGCTGCGTCTCGGAGAACTCGAGGCGCTGCCGATTGCGAACGGCGAACTCGATGCGGCCGTCCTGTCCCTCGTCCTGCACCACGTGCCGGATCCTCGCGGAGCCGTGGCTGAAGCAACTCGCGTCCTGAAACCGGGTGGCCGGCTCCTGCTCGTCGACCTCATTCCGCACGACCGGGTCGAGTACCAGGAGAAGATGGGTCACGTCTGGCTTGGATTCTCCGAGTCGCAAATCACGGAGTGGATGCAGGGAGCAGGATTGAATCGAGTAAAGGTTGTGGCCCTTCCCACCGACCCGGGCGCAAAGGCGCCGGGGCTGTTTGTAGCATCAGGAAGCAGGAGGCAGGAGGCAGGAGGCAGGGAATGACTGCCGCGAGCTAGCTCGCGGCGAAACCGCATTGAAACAGCAGACACTTAATTGAAACAGCAGACACTTAGAGGAACACACGCATGACAACGACCGTTCGCCCGTCGACCAACGCGCTCGACCGGCCCGCCTTCAAGGTTGCGGACCTCGCACTCGCGGAATGGGGCCGCAAGGAGATTCGCCTGGCAGAGCATGAGATGCCGGGGCTGATGGCCATTCGCGCTGAGCATCGTGGCGCCAAGCCGCTTTCGGGCGCGCGCATCATGGGATCGCTGCACATGACCGTGCAGACCGCGGTCCTCATCGAAACGCTCGTGGACCTGGGCGCGGACGTGCGCTGGGTGTCGTGCAACATCTTCTCCACGCAGGACCACGCGGCCGCGGCGGTCGCCGTTGGACCCGACGGGACGGTGGAGAACCCGCGCGGCATCGCCGTGTTTGCGTGGAAGGGCGAGACGCTCGACGAGTACTGGTGGTGCACGGAACAGGCGCTGATGTGGCCCGATGGCTCCGGACCGAACCTCCTGCTCGACGACGGCGGTGACGCGACGCTGCTCATTCACCGGGGCGCCGAATACGAGCAAGCCGGCAAGATCCCCGCGTTCAACGCGGAGAGCGACCCGGAAGAGTGGGGCGTGATTCTTCAACTGCTTCGAGACCAGGCGCGCGTGAACCCGGGACGCTGGACGAAGGTTGCCGCGGCGATTCGCGGTGTGTCGGAAGAAACGACCACTGGCGTGCATCGCCTGTACGAGATGATGCGGAACGGCACGCTGCTCTTCCCTGCGATCAACGTCAACGACTCGGTCACAAAGTCCAAGTTCGACAACATCTATGGCTGCCGGCACTCGGTGATCGATGGCTTGAACCGCGCCAGCGACGTCATGTTGAGCGGCAAGGTTGCCGTCGTCTGCGGTTTTGGTGAAGTCGGCAAGGGATGCGCACAGGCGCTCCGCGGACAGGGCGCTCGCGTCGTTGTCACCGAGATCGACCCGATCTGCGCGCTGCAGGCCGCGATGGAAGGCTACCAGGTCTCGACGGTTGATGACGTTGTTTCCACCGCGGACTTGTTCATCACCGCGACCGGGAACAAGGACGTCATCACGACGGCTCACATGTCGCGCATGAAGGACAAGGCGATCGTGGGGAACATCGGCCACTTCGACAACGAGATCGACATGGCCGGCCTGAAGAGGGTGCCGGGCATCAAGACGGTGAACATCAAGCCACAGTATGACGAGTGGATCTTCCCCGACGGACACTCGGTGCTGATCCTGGCCGAAGGACGCCTCCTGAACCTTGGGTGCGCCACCGGACATCCGAGCTTCGTGATGTCGGCGTCGTTCTCGAACCAGGTCCTCGCGCAGATGGAGCTGCACCAGAACGCGAATCGTTATGAACGGAAGGTCTACACGCTACCGAAGCACCTGGACGAAAAGGTCGCGCGGTTGCACCTCGGGAAGCTCGGCGTGAAGCTCACGGAGCTGACGCCGGATCAGGCGTCCTACATTGGCGTCGAAAACGAGGGGCCGTACAAGCCGGAGCATTACAGATACTAGGGTCGAGGGTCGAGGGTCGAGGGTCGAGGGTCGAGGGTCGAGGGGCTCGGTATTCCTATGCCGGGCCTTTTGCCTATCCCCACGTTTCCTGCGACTCGATGCACTTGAGTGCGGCCGTCAGCCGGCGTTCCTTCAGCCCGCGGACCTGGCACACGCGCACGTCGAACTCTTTCAGGGCGTTGCGGAAATCGTTGTGCAGCTCATCTCGCGAGAGCGGTCGGTCGCGGACGGCATCGGGCACCCAGGGAATGTCGGTGTCGCCGAGCAGATACAGTTCGGCGCGGCGGGCCTGTGCTTCAGCAACGATCCATGACGGGCACGAGCCGTAGTAGTGACGCGCGTAGACGACGGTGCTGATGAGGTCCGTGTCGTAAAACACCCAGTGATCACCACGCCGGCGCGCCTCAACCATCGCCGCGTCTTCGGCCGCGATTTGTGCGCTCGCAATCGGCGATACGTCCTCCGCGTTCAACGACCGGCCAACTTTTTCGGCATACACGCGCGATTGTTCAGCGACCCAGGACGTGCCGAAGTGCTTCGCCAGGTCATGGGCGAGCGTTGTCTTACCGGTGGACTCTGAGCCGGTGACAACGACG
>DATMBT010000311.1:0-2872 GCA_035559475.1 Gemmatimonadaceae bacterium | reverse complement strand
GAACCCAGCCCGCGGTCGTGATTTCGAACAACGGCAGGGTGAGTGATTCCCACGTTGGCAGCAGCAGGGGCGAAAGTCGCGGTTGCACTGCGCTGGCCACCGGCACCTGGAACGGGTCGGACGACAGCAGGTTGACGCTGTAGCCCAGGTCCTCGAGTGACGCGACCGTTATGGCGGACAGCGGCATGTCGGCATTCGACTCGACAAAGCCCGTCATCAGCTCGCGGTCGAAGGTCGATTCACGCCAATGCACTTCGGCCGTTCTGGAGCCGCCGATGTTCTCGACCGGAACCCGCCCATCAGCGCAAGCCGAGAACCCGCCTGACGCGACGCATTGTGCGCTTGCCAGTTGTCCAAGGAATCGCGGGTCCAGGGAGCCCGAGTTCAACACCATGTCCTTGGAGCGCCAGAGCGTGCCGATGCCGATGACGTGCAACATCTCGTGCAGCACGACGGCCGCGAGCCTGCCGTTTCCGGAGAGGGCGCCGATGTCATCGACATCGAATCGCATCACGCCAATGACGGGGAAGCGACTCTGCGTGCGCAGGATGCACGGCCCCGCGGACGCGAGGACTCGCCCGACGCCGTCAATTGGCGTGACCAGCGCGAAGATGACCAGGTCGTCAACCGTCTCGTTGAGTGTTGCTCCCTGGATGCTGCATCGAGACATGTCGAAGTTCAGGACCGGCACATCACTCGCGTCGCCCACGATGCTGGCGTGAAGGCGATCCGCAGCGCTCGACAGGGCGGCAGCGAGTTCCGGCGGCAGGTTCGCTCCGTGAACGCGAATCTCCGGGTCGAACGACGACCTGATCGACGCCGCGATCTCGACGCGAATGCCTCCTACGGTCGCGACCAGTTGCTGCGACCCACCCAATCGACCCAGTTGCCATGAGATGCCTGACGCGACTCCGCTCTGGTCAGTTGTTATCACCAGCGGTGAGACGAGCCCTCCACCCTTCGCCACCGCGAGCTCAATTCCCGCTCCCGTGACGGGATTGCCGTAACGATCGCGTACGCGGAGGGTGACCGGCGTACTGAGGAAGTCGCCAGCAAAGCCCGACAGGGCGGCAGTGTCCGCCGTCACGCTCGCCGGGACATCAGCCAGGCCAACGAGAGAGACCTTGGCCGGGGGCGCGTCGCCCGCGACGATCGTGATTTCATTCAGCCCGGCGATCGTGTCGAGCGTCCACCTGCCCACCGACGTAGCGCCGGACTCGGTGCGCAACGGAGGGTCCAGCAGGGTTCCACCGCCGGCGGTCACCGTGATCGTCACCGGCACGTTGGCCAGCGCGTCGCCGTTCGCGTTTCGCACAACAAACGTCGGCGACGGCGTGACGATCGTGCCGACGGTGCGTTCGGGTACCGCAGACAGCGACGCTTCTACCGAAAATGGCGCGGTTGCGCTTGTCGGTTCATCCCGACAGGCAGCGAAGGCGATAAGGGCGACGAGGCGGCAAGCTGCCGCAGAGGCTGACCTAACGAATCGCCGACCTGCGACCACGCAACACTCCCCAGGTATCGAGCCGCACCGGAAGCGGCTCCGTGCCGCCTAAAAAGTACTCCGTGTACCGCGCCTCAGGTGCTGCGCCCGCTTCAGCGAGTTGTCCGGTCACACGATCGAGCTCAACGGACAGCACTCCCGTCGGGGCAACCCAGGGGACGCCGCCGGAACCAACACCCGCGCGCGAGACCATCTGCGCCCAGATTGGCGCCGCCAGCGAACCGCCGGCCGCGCCCGGAGTGATGGTGCGCGGGCGATCGAACCCGATCCACACGCCAGCCACGAGGTCCGGTGTCATGCCGACAAACCAGACGTCGGTGTTGTCGTTGGTCGTCCCCGTTTTGCCGGCCACCGGAATTGTTGTCGGCACGTCGTGGCGCACCGACGTTGCCGTGCCTCGTTCAACGACATCGCGAAACATGTCGCGAACAATGAAGGCAACGGCTGGATCGACAACAGGCCGCGGCGCAACGATTGGATTCTGCCAGACGGTCTGGCCGGCCGCATCCTCGATGTGCGTGATGAACCGTGGCTCCACGCGCGAGCCCATGTTGGCAATAGTTGCGTATGCGGCCACGAGGTCCAGTGGCTGAACGACGGATGCACCAATGGCGCTCGACGGATACGGCGAAATCTCCGAGTCGATGCCCATGCGATGCGCGAGCGCGGCCACGGAATCCATGCCCAGGGTGAGCGCCATCTGGATGGCGACCGGATTGCGCGATCGCGCCAGGGCGGTGCGCAGCGTCAGGGGGCCGAGAAACTCGCCGTCGGAATTCGAGGGTCGATAGGTCGTCCGATTCGGCAGCGGGATCGCGAGCGCCGTGTCGGCGACCAATGCGTTCGGGACGATGCTGTCCGCCACGGCGGCGGTATACACAAAGAGCTTGAACGCCGAACCGGGCTGGCGCTGTGCGTCAATCGCGCGATTGAACGGTGCCAACACGTAGTCGCGTCCGCCGACCAATGCGCGCACGTCACCGGTGAACGGATCCAACGCGACCACTGCGCCCTGCAGGTAGTCGGTTACGATCGGCTGGGCTCGCGCGCGACCGCTTCCGCGCGCCGGCGCTGGCTGGCTTCGCTGCGCCCACACCGGATGCGAGTAGCCGGCAGTGCCCTCGATCCTGGTCAGGCCATCGACCAGTGAAGATGTCGCGGCACGCTGCAGCGTGGGATCCAGCGTGGTGTGGATGCGATACCCTCCTTCGCGCACGGGCACACCCGCCCGCTCCGCCTGGATGCGAACCACGTCCACGAACCATGGGGACGGGGCGCTGAATCCCGCGTCAGGCACCACGGTGACTGGCTCCGCCTGCGCCGCCTTCGCGTCCTCGCGGGTGATGAAGCCCTGGTTCGCCATCAGCG